>NZ_JBRREH010000019.1:0-56950 GCF_056760175.1 Stenotrophomonas sp. STEN021
GAAACCCGTCGAAAAGCGTCAGAAACGGCGCAAAATCGATCATATCGAGGTCGACTTGGCGCCTTGACGCTGAAATCCAAGTATCAGAGCGCTTTGATCAGACCTTCCCTAGTGCTCGCACTGATGATCAATGGAGAAATTGAAAGCAGGTCCTCTGGCAACTGGCCAAATGACCAATGCACCGGCCGGGTACTCACTGCATCAATTACCGGAGATACAACTAGATAGTCCTCGGCGGCCTGGGTGTGCTGCACAAACGCATTCCGTGTGCTCACCGACACGATTAGGGGGGCTACCCCGAGCGAGTCCCCTTCAGTCACCGGGTAAAATGCGCTTGTAATGTAGGCCCGAAACTCTCCAAGCTCCCCGGTCCAAATGGCGGCACGCCCAGATGAGTCCCGAACCCGCAATGTGATGCGATAGCGACCGACCTCATCGACTCCCAACTCAGACGGAACGTCCCAACTGGCCGCATCCATCCAAACGGGGGCGTTGGAACCAGTCAGCCACGCACCAAACTGGACGCCGGCGGTACCGTTCGGCCCTGACGCGCTGACAGAAGCAACATTCCACCGTCCGTTCTGCCCTCGCCCCTTGACCACCTGGCCGCGCTGCGGGGAGCCGATGGGGTTGCCGGCGCTGTCGAGGAAGCGGACAAGCGCCCGGTACTGGTTCCCGAAGTGGTGACCGGCCGGGTTGTACATGCCACGAAAGCGAGTGGTCACGCGCTGGCCGGGCAGGCAGGGGCCGACGGTGTTGTTCCAGGCCTCAACCTCGATCCCGCCTTCGTTGCCCATCCCGCGCCCACCGGGCCACCTCAGCGAATGCGTGCCCTCGTAGCGGTAGGCGGTATCGATTACCGGGGTGCCGTTGCCCCCGCGCGGAGTGAAGCTCCAGCCGCTGGTGTCGCCGGTCTCGAAGCCGGGGTTCTCCAGCGGTGTGACGTACTGGCTGTACGCCGGCCATGCGATGACCACTTCCTGTGTGGCGTGGTCAATGTAGACCGAGCTGCCCGGTGGCAGGTCATCACTGCCGGCCAGAATCTCAACCGAGCAGCGCCCGACAGCGTTGTGGATCTGGAGCCGCCCCTCATACGCCAGGCGCGAGATGACGTAGGGCAAGGTGCCGGTGATGTAGAGCGGCAGTCCGTCGACGTTCTGGTCGAGATCCGGCCGCAACGACAGGCGCGCGGTCATCAGCTGGCCCTCGCGCCGCACAGGTACACGGTCAGCCCCTTCGCCAAGGCGGTACCCACCTGGTCAACGTCGATGGTCACCTCGGCCCCTGCTGGGATGATGCGATTCAGCGCAAGGAACGCGGCGCTATAGACGGCCGGTGTTGCGGCGGTGATCGTGGTTTTCTCGGCGTTATCGAACGTCAGCCGTGTGGCCAGGATGCTCACGCCGTCCACATTCACATCGACAGTTACCGGAACGCCAGCAGCCTGCGCCACCGCCAGCCCCGCGTACAACCCGTGCGCAGCGACTTCATCAAGCATCAGATCGTAGGGAAGGACAAAGCTGTCTTTGACGGTGCCGGTGGCGATGTTGGTTCCAAGCAGAACCGTGCGATCGATAAGGCGGAACACCTGCTTGGCCGGCTCCGTGGCCAGCCGCAGCAGATCGCCCCCGGCACTCCATGCATCATCCTGCTGTGCCACAACGCTGATCATGCTTCGCCGCGCGCGCGTCTCAAGGCTGAACCCGTCCGGCGGCACAATGCTACCCCCTCCTTCGATAGCCAGGGAAACCTTGCCCAGGCCCGCCTGCAGCACCATGAAGTGCGGCGCGAAATCTCCCTTGCGCCAATCGGCATCAGCACTACCAGTGTTCACCCGGATCGTGATCGTGGTCGGATCATCGGACTGGCAGATGATCAGGGCGTTCTCGTAGCCTCCGTCGACCAGCAGACTGTCAGCTGCCAGGACTACCCTGCGCATCGCCGTCGTGGTCAGCGGCGGATCACCCGCCCACGGCCGCGCATAACCCATCAGGACCGCGAACCCTCGGGCGCCTGCAACTGGCGGAACGGCAAACCGCATGATCGAATCGCCGGTATCGGAACCAACGATGGCGGTGTAATCGACGCCGGGGCGCAGCGCCACAAAGTCCAACGCGCCGGCCACCTGTTCGAAGTACACCCGGTACATCGATGGGTCTGCAACGTCGGCCTGCGGGATGGGGAAATCGGTAGCCACACCATCCGCCCACGCGGTCCCGTCGTCGTCATGGAACAGGTAGCGCACCGGCGTCACACCCACACCACCGGTCTGGATCTGCTCAATGATCGTCATTGCGCTGCGCAAGTTCAGCGCATCTTGGCCGGCCCTTGCATCACCAACCCGAATGATCCGCTGGCCCTTGGCATCCCACACGAACTCGCCCGTTTCTGGATCGAGGATGGTCTGCATTGAGTCTTCGGATAGCTGCTGCAGCTGCATCACCCGGTAATCGAATGCGTCCTCGTGGATCTCCGGCAGGAACGCGCCCTGGTTGGTAATGTCGGTCGGCTGGTCCAGCGGCACCGTGCGCAGGATTAGGATCTTCAGGCCGGCAGCCGGCGGATCGTTGAATTGCAGGGTCGTTGCCGGCAGGCCGAGGCCTCGAACCGTGTACTGGCTCGGCGGCACCAGCGTGAAAACACCACCGGTCCCGAACAGCACCGACAGATGCGACGACAGGAAGGCCCTGGGGCCGTTGAAGGTGGTTGCCACGCCGTTGCCGTCGTAGCTCTTGCGACGGTCATTTGCCGTGATGGTCATGGAGTCTCCAGAAAGAAGAAGCCCCGCACTGGCGGGGCTTTTGTAAATAAATCGTGGCTCGGGAAAACACCCTTCAGATCGACGCCTACTTATCCAAGGGAATAGACTTCTCGATAATCACACCACCCCGCGATATCGTAAGGATGGCGCTCCGCCCGCGCGCCGCGACAATCAAGTCGGATGCAGCCTGTTGTCCATATATCTGCTGACCGTCGATTTTTAAAATGACATCTCCAGCAAGAATGTCGCCTCGGAAAGCTGGCGTTCCCTCGACAACCGACGCGACCGCGACACCGCTATTTGACTGCAGAGCTGTTCTCTCAGCATCACTCAAATCACGCCAATTCGCACCAAGAATGTAAGCGCGCTTCACGAAGAACACTGCGCCATAGTCGTAGCGATTGGTTGTCATTGGAATGTAATTAGTCTGACTTCCATACGTCGTTGTTCTTGAACTTCCATAAGCAGTCACAGGTCCTTGCGATCCATAAGCTGTTGCTGTCCCCGTGGTGTAGGAAGTCGAAGACGTTGGAGTCGTAATAGGAATTTGGCTCGTCACAGAATTGGTAAACGACGGATTGACAACGACCACCAGGTCGGCCCCAACCTTTTGCCCATGCTTAAGGGCAGCATCCTCGCTCTCGGCTCGTCCGCTATTGAACGACGAGTATCCGATTGGTGCGTAACCACGACGTGCGTAGGCATCTTGATCGGGAGCGCTAGAACTCCGCTCGATCATCGGTACCGCCGGCGGAGGCGCTGCGCGCAAGCGAGCAACTACATCGGGAGTTGCCCCTGGCACCTCAGTGTAGAACTGACCATATCCACTGGCGCAGCCTGCCAAAAAGGCAAAAACTCCAACCAACCCGAAACGCCAAGTTAATCGCCCTGCTTGGAAAGTCACTTTTCTTGCCGATCGAACAACAAGTTCCATTACTAATCTCCTTAAATTCTTGTGCATCCTGCAATAGACAACCCGGTTTCTGACAATCCCCTATCCATCACTGTTCGGCTTCGCCGAGTTTCCCGTGGTCATAGGCCCCCTGCCTGTTGGTTTGATGGCAGAACAATAGCGGGGATCGGTGCCTGCGTCACGCTACTGATTCTCAGGCAGCACCTCTCCGTTGGCATAGAACGGCGCTTCGCCGTAAACCGCCATCTGGGTCAGCTCCAGCGTCCCAGTATCGGGGTCATCCCATATTGCATCGAACGCCTTTTTCCAGCGCTTTGCCTGGGCTGCCGGCGCACCTACCAATGGGCCCGCGAGCTGCAGCAAATCAACGGTGAACTCATCCCATGAGTCTCCGTCGAAATCATTGTCGATTATCCGTTTACCTGCCTTGCCCATGTTGCTGATCGCGGTAGCCAGGGGAGCGCTTCGCGAGTTCGGCTGGCGCCCGGACAGGTAGGAGTCCGCCAGCGCTGCAACATCGCGCACCAGCGGCATGGTCTGCACGGGGAACAGGCCAATTTCCTTCACCAGCCAGGTCATCCAGTCCTTCCCGTCGTCGTCATCGTCGTCAGGGAGCCTGCCCGACAGCAATGCGAACGCTGCCGGTGCCAGTACCCATTGCAGCAGCAGCGACATCATCCGTGCCGAACCACTGCGGGTCGCCCCGCTCCCCTCGGTCGCCGCCCGCAACCGGCCGAAGATCACGAACATTGGACCCATGTACTGCCGTGTCTGCCGCAAGGACGCATCGCGCTCAAAGGTGGAGAGGTCCTTCTTCGCCGTCGCGGTCTGGGTCATTCGCACCGCCTTGTCCGCGAGCCGCACCGCCTCCGAGTCTTCCGCACCCTTGCGCTTCTCGATCCCGTACCGCGCCAGCCACACCACCCGCGCTACATCAGCATCCGCGTAGCGATGGAGGCTCATCACCGTGCGGGTGTAAGCCGCATGCCGGCCCTTCCACTTATTCCCTTGAATCTTGTTGATGGCGCTGCTGTAGAGATAGTCGACCTCTTGCAGGCGGCCGGCCATGAACGGCGACTTCTCCGTGATCGACTGTGTGAGCTCGGCTCTGTTGGCCTGGAAGTCAACCAGGGCCTTCGTCACCTCCGTCCGGCCAGCACGATCCATGCCCTGGATCAGGGCTGAGCCGTAGTTGCCGAGCGCGAGATCCGGGCGGATCGCCAAAGCAGCCACCGTGGTGTTTGCCAGCAGGCCATCCACCAGTGGACGCCAGTTTGAAACACTACCTGCCGCTGCGGTGCTGCCAACCACCGAGTGCGCCAGGCCACCCATCAGCGAGCGCCACGCGGACTCGCTCAGCCGCGAGGTCACATAGCTCCTGATCCGAGGGTCTTTCAGCAGCATCTGCACATCGCGGACAGTTTCCCGGTACGCCAGATCCGTCATCACCTGATCAAGGTGGCGATGCACCACCTGTCCATAGTCAAGCAGCAAGGCCGCTGAAACCTCTTCTGCGCGGCCTTTGGTGTGACCCTTGCTGGTGGCCGCGCGGGCCGCCCCACTCGCCATCAGTGTCTGCATGGCGTCTTCGGTGGACTGCACGTCACCCACCCTCGATCGAGAAGAATCGTAGGCGATCGGGAAGTACCCGCCTGCAAGCTGGATCGTTTCCCCATCGGCCGTGCGAACCGTAAACGGCAGCGCCTCAACGAACTGGATGGGGATTCCCCCCATGCGGTTGTTCAAGGCCTCGATGTCTGGCCGCATGGAGCCAATGGCATCCCACATGCCCTGCACGTAGTTCCACTCGGTCGTGGTAAGCATCGAACTGAGAACAGACAGGTCGGCCTCAGACAGGGCAATAGCCCGTGTATTGGTAGCGAAACCGCCATTCCTCAATCGCTGGATGTTGCCGGCGTTGCCCATGTTCATTGCCATCGAGATCAGCCGGCCGCGCGTTACTCGAACGCCCTTGTACGTGACCGGCTTGTTCAGGTTGTCTGCCCAGTCAGATGGCAAGCCATCGTGCAGGGTCTTGAGCATCTGACCCACTCTGCGCATCAGCTGGCTTTTCTTGATCTCGGCCTGCTCCTGCGCATGCCAGATGAAATCGTGCCACGGCCCCGTCTCGCCGCCATCCAGCTTCTCGATGATGTTCTCTACGCGCGTGATGTCATCCAGCTTGTTGACCACCGACCGACCGGCACGCTGCGCCAGCGGCAAGTCGCCCTCTGATACGTATTCCTTGGCCTCGCCCAAAACCTCCGTGGGGCGATCGATCAGTTCCTTTACAGCATCTTCCTTATCTACCTTGCGCGCCCCAGCCAGAATCTTGTTCTGCCGGCTAGCGAGGTGGGATAGGTTCCGCACTGCCTCTCCGAACTCGCGGGCCTCGGCCAGTGGAATGTCACGGAACTGCGCGGGTGCCGACAGCCGAGCCATGACCGTGTCGGTAACGGCCGTAACTTCGCCGCTGCTCTGCAAGCCGTCCAGCCACGCCATCAACCCCACTGCATCCCCTGGCTCGGCCCTGCCAAAGCCATAGGCCGCAAGAATCCCGTTCACCTGCTGCAAGAACCCATTACCGGCTTTCGCCAGCCGCTCCTGCGACGATTTCTGAGTGAGCGCCTTGGCGGCCTTTTCGATCTGGGAAAACTGTTTCCGCCCATCCGTCGCGGCCTTGAACAGTGCCGCGTTGAACACCTGCTGCCGCTTGGCCTGCAGCGCAGCGGCAAAGTCGCCCTTGACCGCTGCTTGCAGCGCCTGACGGGCTGCCCTGCGCTCAGCAACCAGGTGATCGTTCGGCCGTAGCTCCCGGCTGCTCTTGCCTTGGACAATATCGCGAGCGGCAGCATTCATCACTCGCGGGCTGGGGGTCGGTTGGCCAGCAAGATCGGCCAACACCTTCAGCTCATGCTCCAGCACCCGAACCCGCCGATTGCCATGCACCGCTTCCATCGCCAGCTCTGGCAGTGTGCCGTCTGCGAACGGATCGCCGTGCCGCTCCAGCATGCGCGCCTTCGCTTCGGCTTCAGCACGGGCACGCAAGTCACCGCGATTAGCCAGTGCCTTGACCAGCGCATCTCCGGACTCAAAGCCGTGCAACGGAGCCAGCATATCGGGGGATACGCCGCCCTCGTTGCGGTACAGGCCCTTCAGCCGGGCGAGATAGGCATCGCCCCAGCCATCAACCAGGGACTGCCGATCAAGATGGACGCGCTCAGCATCCGCGATCGGGGTGCCGTCTCGGTACGTCTTGGCACCAGCCAGAACACGCGCCAGACGTTCGGCGGGTAGGTTGCCGTACTCGGCCAACACTTCTGCCAGCACAGAGGCCTCTTCTTCCTTCCACCAGCGTTTGAGCGCACGTTCCTGCGACTTCACCAGCCGCGACAGGACCTCCGCCTTTGCGTCCTCGCTCGCCGCTTCCACCTTGGCGATGTAGTCCTCCCACTGCTGCTCGGTCATACCGAGGGCCCGCGCCTCCTCTGCCGTTCGAGCCAGCGGGGCCATGCCTTGCCGGGCCTGCGCAATCTCGATCTGCTCGTCGGACGCCAGCATGCGGTCCATGATTCCCCGCACGTCGTCGGTCAGGCTCACGTCCAAGTTCAAGAGGCTGCGATAGATCCCGCGCAACCATGCTTTGAACTGCGAAAACACCGGCTGTAGTTCCGGAGACGGTGCTTTACCTTCGGCTAGGTAGTGCTCGAAGCCACGCGCGAACTGTTCGTGCTGGTCGCGGCCAATCTGGTCGGCCGACTCCACCCCCGCCCATTTCAGGAGGCCGGCGAAGTCATCCTTCACCTTTTGCGGAGCATCAGGCATCGCCGCTAGATCTCGGTACACCTCCAGGAAGAAGTGACCGGTTTCGTGCAGGAAGGTGCTGCGGTCGGCGCTCTCGAACAGGCTGATTGCCATGCGACGGTCAGGGAAGATTTCTATCTGCCCGCGGTTCTCGCCTTTGGCCTTCTTGGGCTGGAACAATGACCGGACGGCGTCACCGATTCGCTGGAAGAACGTATCCCCAGAAGCAGAAACCCCGCCGGTGGGCGGGGTCTGTTCGGTTACGGCGTTTCCGGCAGCGTTTCCGGGGTCTGCTGATTGAGCCTGTCCAGCCCCTTCTCCAGCCAGTCCTTCGGGAACCTGGAGGAAGGCGGCGTGGAGCTTTTCGTCAAGCCTGCCCGCGGCTCGCTCGGCTTCAACGGCGTCGCGGAAGATGCGCTCTGCTTCGTTTCGTTCAACATCGGGAATCTCCTCTACTGCGATGACTCGGCGTTCATCCAGCTTGCCATCGTTCCAAATGGCGGTGATTTGAACTCTCTGGTTGCCATCATACTCCTTCGCCAGCGCCTTGATCGTGGCCACTGCGCCGGCATGCGCATCAGCCAGCGCCCAGACAGGAACCGGCCGCCCCTTGCCGATTGCGCGAGCGATAGCGCCTTCTGCAGACCTTTCTGGGGACCGGTAGACGAACACCACCCCCACATCCCGTTTGTTTCCTTCCACCGCAGCCGCGATCACCCGATTGGCGGTAGCCATGCTTGAAAGCGTGCTGTCGTAGGTGATGTCGGGGTTCAAGTCCATCAGCACCGGTCCGCCTGCAGTGGACTTGCCGGAGCCGCCACCACCAGCCAGCAGCGCTACCACAGGCGATTTACCCTCCCGCACCGGCCTGGCCAACGCCCGGCGCAGCAGTTCAGCCGTCAGCCGGCTGGCATAAGGGTGCAGCTCCTGCGAGCGGCTACGGTCAGCAACGTAGTCCGGCGCCAGCTCGCGCACCAGATCGGTATCAATTTTGTGGCCTTCGTCGGTCTCTGGCATCGCGGCATAGTCCGCCTCCAGTTGGTCGATGGTCCGGTCGCCGAACCACTGCTTGAACCCATCTGAATCCAGCAAATCGCCGGGTGCTGCCAACTGGTTATAGGACTCAATTGGACCCAGCAGGTCGGCAATCTGCTGGTTCGTCATCGCCTGAAACTCTTCCGCAGGCATGTCCCGCAGGGCCGGAGTGCTGTCGATGGCGCCAAGCAACGACTGGCGATCCAGCTCAAATTGCTGCCTGGCCTGATTCCCGAGGTCAGGGCTGTATACAGCATTGCCGCGCAGGTCCGAATCCAGCGCGTCCAGCAGACTGTTCACATCGCCATCAGTGGGGATGAAGCCCGCCTCTGCAGCAAGCTCGCGGGCGGTATCCAGGGGCATACCGTTCCGGCTTACTAGGCCGGGGCGCAACTTCCCTGCGTCGCGCGCGCGCAGCTCGCCGGCCTGATCACGCAGTCCGCCCTCCGAAACCAGCCACGATGCGAGCGAGGGGCCAAACTGTTCTGAGGCTGTGGCACCACCATCTGGAGAGCGGATCGAGGAGAGCAGCGCATCGATCCGGCCGGACTCCAGGAACGGGCGACTGGCCAATGGGCTGGCAGTCCCGTCAGACCGCCCCGAGCGAATCCCGCCCATATGCCGCTGATACAGGTCTGTTGGATCAATCCCCGAGCGTTCGGCCAACGTGGTGATACCGGCCGCGAATAGTTTGGCTTGCGCCTCAGCTGCCTTGGTGCCATATCGACCTGTACCGATGAGCTGCCCCATCACATCCTGCTGGATCTGCTCTCGCGCCTCTCTGTTTTGCGGTGCCGATCGCATCGCCGCGCCATCCGTCTCCTGTGCACCAAACTCGGCAGCGAGCGCGTCCGGATCGTAGGACTCCATGTCCGCAGGAGAGAAGCCGTCTACCGTGGTTCTCGCGTGATGCTCGATCTCCTTTCGGTTTGGGAGGCGCGAAACGACGGACATCCATTGCGCAAGCGAAACCGAGAGTTCGCCCGACGCCATTTGTTCGGCCAGTACGCCCTCATCCCCCACCAGTTCCAGCAGCGATTCCGATTGGAACAATACCTGCGCCTGCTCCGCCGGCATGTACACGCGCTGATCAGTGCCGCTCACCTGCTCCGTGAAGGCGGCGATATCGGCGGGGCTTCGCTCAGTCAATCGCAGACCAGCGGCAATGTCGGTTGCCAGCTGAAGTCGCTCGTTTGCGTCGGCAGACTCGATCAGCTGCGCCAGCTGTCGATCCTCCTCCATTCGAGCAAGAGTGCGCACCGGAGCCGTCGCCACGTACATGCCGCCCGACATGGCACCGCCTTGGATGGCGCTATCGCGGATACCGCGCTGGTAGTCAGCGGCCGTGTAGTCCTTGTCCAGGATCAGCTCATCGGATGCCATCTGGCCGAGCGTGGTCGGAATTTCGGTAGCGGAACCTTCGGCCGTGGCGAGCGCGATCCGTCCGCCGGCGCTGTTTGAAGCACGCGCCAGCAGGCGTGTGGCCACACCCTCACCGAAGCGCTTGACCAGCGCGTCCTTGACCGGACCCACGCCGAAACGAGCGATACCCAAGGTTACTGCGTCGAGACTGCCCTCAAGGGTGCCATGCACAATACCGCTGGCAGTGGCCTGCTCAGGTGTCGCCCCCTCCTCCAAGGCCTGGCTGCGTTGGTCGACGGCAGTACCCGTTCCGATCAGAACGGCGCCAGCAGATGGGCTACGCGTAATGACCGCGGCAGCCATCAGAGGCAGGGACCGAGCAACGCCCATCGCGTGGTAACCGAGCGAGTTGTCCGGGTAAGACTGCTGGATCGCACCGGCCTCGCCGCGCGCCGCGGCCGCACGTTTGGCCATATCGGCGCGCTCTGCTTCCAGCGCCCCCTTGCGTGACACAGCCAGACGAGCGTCACGGGCAAGGGAGGCATCGTCAATATCGGCCCCGCCAGAGTAGTCGGCCTCATCCCTCAAGGACTCCGCCATCGACTGGCCCCAGCCCGCGAGCTTGCCCCTTGTTTCAGCCCAGGTGATGCCAGAGAAGTCGTCCAGATTGGCGCTGAGCTTCTGGCCAACCTCACCCTGCATCATTGGCCCAAAGAGGGAGTAGACAGTGCGGCCCAGCAGAGACTGAGGGCCTTCCCCCTCCGGCTTGAGCGCCTTCGCATACGAAGCCAGCTTCGGCGCTTCATCACTGGCGAGCGCCATGCGACGTGGATCGCTCAGAAACTCGGCCACATGCGGAGAACGCTTTCCAGCTTCGGATATGTCTTGCCGCCGGGCGTCGTCTTCGAAGTCGCTCAGATTTGCCGCCACAACTCCGTAAGGCTGGCCGAGCTGGTCCGAAAGTTTGTTCGCGCGAGCAGCTTCCTCGGGCTTTGCACTGGTGCCCGTGTAGGCACTGCGCAGAGTGACCTGCCGACTGCTTTCGATCTCATCCGACAGCTCATCGAAGCCGTCCAGCACGTTGTCGATCACTTCTTGGCTCCTTGAATCCTGCGGGACAGATATTGCGTAACCCAGGCATCGGTCGGTGCCTGGCCGTACTTCTGGGTGTAAGCGCCGCGCACGGCGTCACGATCGGCCTGGCTCACTTGCAGGTCGAACTGCGCGGCAGCGCTGTAGAGGCCAGTTGCCACCTTCGGGTTGTTCTTGAACTTTCCGTCCTCATCGCGGATTGTTCCCAGCCGCCCTGCCTGCAGATTCTGAGAGAACTGTCTGGCCACGGTGCTAAGCAGCACGTCCCCCTGTTCTGGCGTCGGCTTCTTTCCAGTGGTCTGCACAAACGCCGTCTGCGCGTTCTGGTACGCGATGCGGAACTCGCCGCGAAGCGAGCTGCGAGGTGCATTCTTGTCGCCGGACCCATCTCCACTGGCGTCGGAGTCAGTACCGATCCCCAGCATCTGGAACCCTCGATTAAGCCGCTGCTCGTCCGTCATGTAGTCGACGCGTTTTGCCGGATCGTTGGCCTTGGTCTGGTCCTCGGCCAGAGTCTTCAAAGTCTTTCCGCTCAGCTTGTCGGCGTACTGGCCAAGTGGAAGCCTGGAAAACTCGGATGGCTGAAGTGCCTGCATCCGATGCAGTCGATCGAGCGTCCCCGGATCATCTTCGATCACCGTCCCTTCTGAGATCAGGTTCCGATACCGGTTTATGGACTCGCTGAGGCTGGAATCCTGACCGACCAGCGCCAGCTCGGCAGGTGCCAATACCTGCGACAGCGGCACGCTTGCACCGGCCGCGGCCACCTTGTCGTAGATCGACATTGCCGCCTGCTGCTTGGCCTGCTCGATCCGATCCCTGCGTTGGGCGAAGATGTCGCGCAGATAGCCCTCCGTCGCAGCCCGCTGATCCGGCGGCATGGTGCGGGGGATGGCCGCGACGGCATCTGCCAGGGTCGCGGGCATTGCAGGGGCGCCAGCGGCAACCGGTGCCGCCGGCGCAACACCAGCCCCACCCTCAGAACCCCAACGCGCGGATCGCCCCATGACCTGGCGCACATAGAGCGCAGTCTTCGGATTCTGGGCGGAGCGGCCACGATTAACCACCGCATCAGCACCGCCCTCACCCGCGAAGTGCGCGGCGATAGCGAACTCGCGCCCACCTTTGGCCAACCGCTCCCGGTACTCGCGCGCCGCACGCCGGGCCGAAGCCGCGGCATCTTTCCGGTCGATGCCGCCGGCACTGGTTGCCCGGTACTGGAAAAGCCCGGTTGCTTGGTCGCCATCGTCCAGCACTTCCTTGTTGACGACGTCGGCCCGGAAGCCTGATTCCTGCTCTGCCAGGGCGTACAGGTCGGCGCGGCCTGCCGCATCCAGCCCCTCTGCCGCAGCGGCGTCATCAATGGCCTTGGCCACCGCAGCCGAAGGAACGCCGCGTGCTGCTGGAGCCGGCAGAGGCTCGGCGGCGCCGCGTCCATCGGCAATGGACTGGGCCAGCTCGTAAG
The DNA here is from genome assembly GCF_056760175.1 of Stenotrophomonas sp. STEN021. NCBI lineage: Bacteria > Pseudomonadati > Pseudomonadota > Gammaproteobacteria > Lysobacterales > Lysobacteraceae > Stenotrophomonas > Stenotrophomonas sp. STEN021. Next base: position 12,433 of record NZ_JBRREH010000019.1, read on the forward strand.
CTGCGCGATCCTTCACGACCGGGTACAACGTGCGCTCAACCTGCGCACGATCCTCCGGGGTCATCTGGTCGGCGTAGCGGTGGTAGTAGTCCTCGGCCGCAAACGGGTCGCGGGTGGCCATGGCAGCCGCCGTCTGCTTACGGACCGACGAAACGATGCCGCGCTCACTGGCCTTGATGGCCTCGGGACCAAGGCCTTGGGCAAGATCAGATGCCGTGGCGATACCAATGGCCTCTTGAATGCGGGTATCCGACAGGCCGAAGTCACCGGCCATCCCGGCACTTACGGCATCTTGGCCGATGCTGTCCAGGGTCGCCTTGCGCTCTTCCTTCTCGTAGATGCTGTATTCGCGGTCCGCGTAGCCGTCCAGGCGCGTCTGGATGGTATCGCGGAAGCTGAAAGCAACTTGGTCGAAACGCTGCTGCTGATCGGCGGACAACCTGGAACGAATGTCGCTGACCCGACTATCCAAGTCACCGAGCAGCGCATCGTGCGCTTGCAGCGAGTTTTTCCCCTGGTACTTGGCAATGCCGTCGGCGCTGGCTGGATTGAAAGTGCTGCCCTCCCAATCGGAAAGCTCACGACGCGCCTGCATAACCGCCGTGAGATCCGCCTTGTCCTTCTGCTGCTGGAAGAAGTCACCGGCAGTCTTGCCAAGCACGCCGGCAGCACGGACGGCTGGCGACATGTCGACCTGCGCAGTGTTGCGCACCTGCGGACCCATCTGCTGCTGGACCTGCGGGCCGGGGCTACGGGGAATCAAGGTGGCCATCAGGCGTAGCCTCCCATCCAACTGCCGTTGTTGACGGTGCCAGTGGTGCCGCCACCCACGCGGGATTTGCCGGCGCTACGGGAGCCGTACGCGCTATAGGCCTGATTCGCCGCCGATGCCAGACCCCCGAGAATTGTGCCGGCCGCTTGGGTGTTGCCACTCCAGCGCGCCAGAGACCCCTGGTTGCGGTAATTCGTTGCCTGAGCGTTAAATCCCCACGACTGTCGAGCGGCATTCATGCGCAACGTCTGCTGGTCGACCTCACCGAACATGGCCGTCTCGCCCATGATCTCAGCGGCGGTGCCGAACGTTGGATCAAGGTTGTTGGCCGCGATGGATGCCCGCTGTTGGCCAAGCAGGGCGCGCGTGCGCCAAGACTGTTGCTCCATGTCGCGGGTTGCCTGCGCGTTTGTCGCGTCGGCGTCAGCACTTGCCAGCCGGGCATTGTTCTCCGCGATGGCTGCGTTGGCCTTGCCTTCCTGCCGCTGGGTGTTCGCCTGGTAGGCAGTCGTCAGCACCGTGGTGGCAATCAAGGCGATGGAAGTCGGTTCACACACCGGCTTTTCTCCAGAAAGGGATAAACGGGAGCCCGTCAGGGCCAACCGGGAGGGGTTCGAGGAACTGGAAGCCGAGCCACCGCAGCCAGCGCTGGGCCGGCTTGTTCCGAGCGTCGACAGCGTTGAAAAGAAGCATGGGGAACCGTTCCTGCATACGCTCGACCGCCGGAGCGGCGACACGCAGCAGTTCCTTCTGGGCCGACCAGCTCCGCAGGTCGACGGTGCCGATCATCCAGGGCGTCCCCATTCCGCCCAGGATCGAATACGGCGATGCTCCGAACATGGCCACAGGGCGCCCGTCCAACAAAGCAGTGGTGGCGTCCACGGTCGTGGCCAGCCCGCGCGTCAGCGCCTCCGCAGGCGTCGTGCGGGAGAGCGCCCACAGCTCAGCAATGTCCTGCTGCCGGGCGCGCACAGCGATCTCTCCGACGTGCGCCGATTCAGCGGGCACCAATACGGCGCGCATCAGTCGGAGATGGCCACTTTCGGGACGATGGACAGGATCTCCATCGGCAGCGGGTCATCGCTAAAGATGTGCACGTGTCCGCAATCCTCGCCCCACCGGGCGGTGATGTTCTTCTTGAAAATTCCGGTATGCGCTTCGGTCGGTTCGTCGTAGTTCTCGAACTGCCGCTGTGCAATCGGGTCCAGCGCACCCAGCGAACCGCCGACATGTACACCGCGCGTGTTCCGCACGACCAAGGCGATTTCGAAGGTCAGTTTCTTCATCGCCCGGACCGCCTCACCGCTGGCGCTGTTGATCTCCAGCGTCTCGATGTGTGCGCCATACGGCAGGCCGACCTGCACCACACCGCCTGGGCGCTGCAACTGCACCTTGCCGGCCGACACGACCAGGTCGCGCTCCACGTTGCCGTCCACCAACGCGAACACGGTCCGGCCCTCCAGGTGCCCAAGGCCGCCGATGCTGTCTCGTTGAAAGGTCCAATTCAGCACCGCGACATTCCGCAGTGCCGTCGGCACCTGGCCGATGCTGCGCACCTTCACCGCTACGGTGCTGATGAACTCAATGATTACGCACCGCACCTGTTCGCTGCCCAGTCGCAGCAGCAGGCCATCGCCGACATCGCTGCCACCGGTGAACACCGCATCGCTGGCTGACGCTGTCAGCTCGTCGTTCTCCGTCCAGCCTGAGCCAGTGAGGGTGATCGTGGTCATCGAGGCATTGCGGCCATCGTATGTCAGCATGCTGTCCAGGTACTTCCAGTCCAAAGTCTCGGGCTGGCGCGTCGGAGCCTTCTGCTCGATGTACTGTCGAACTTGCCCATTGACCACGCGGCGTACCAGCGCATAAGTCTGGGTTTCATCCTTCCGGGGCAGGCAGCACACATCCAGCACACGGTCCTCGCCGATCTCGGGATTCTCGGTATCACGTCCCGTGTCATGCCGGTGCCAGCCGCTAACCTCCTGCTCGGGCAGGTAGGTACAGCCCACCAGTACACCGTCATTGCGCACCAGCCATACGATCTGCCATGGCGCCGCGGCTTTCTCGATCCAGCGAAAGCTGTAACCCTCTACCAGGTGATCGGCCCAGATGCTGATCTCGCTGCCACGGAACCCATCCTTCTCGAACTGATAGGCCAGGTCACGAACCTTCTGGCCCTGCTCTTGCAGCAGGATCGCCGATTCGCCCAAAGCCCTGGCCGGTACGTTACCAACGCCATAGTAGGACTGCGGCTTGATGCCGATGGTGCTGGGAGTGACCACATCGTCCTGCCCACCGGTGACCTTCCACTCTCCGCCGGTGGTCAGTACCAGCAGGCTGTCCAGCGGCACCAGGTCGCGGATGGCGTTCACTTGCCTCGCGTTGATGGTGAAGGACACCGCATCGCTGTCCACGATCGGGGAGCTGCGGCCAAAGTTGTTGTAGTCGCCGATGTTCGATGCCCACACCGTCTGCGGATCGCCCGGCGTACCGGCAAACCAGATTCGATCGGCGTAGAACTCCACCTCGCCGGGATAGCCGTAGCGATACGACCAGGCGCCGACTGCCCACACGTCGGTGCCGCCATTGGCGCCCGCGGCGAACTCCGTCACGACGATGTTGTCTGTACCAGCCGGCGGCGCCTCGTAGAACGTGATCTGCCCGGTGATGGCGTTGATCGTCCAGCCCTGTGCCATTACAGCGCCTCCGTAGTCGTGCCGTTACCACCGCGCCCGATGCCGCCGGTGCTGGAACCGCCAGTACCGCTACCGCCTGGATAGAACGGGTTGGATTGCACAGGAACACCATTGATGGTGACCCTGTAGTCCAGGTAGGACCCGCTGGCCGCGCCGGTGATGGGGAAAACCTTGGCGGTGCCGTCGCCACTAAAGGACCAGGGACCGCCGACGGGAGCCGGCGCAGTACCGATGATGCTGTCGGGGATGCGTTCGATGACGGTGGCCTTCACCGCGTATGCGCTGACGAACTCGGTTACCTGCAGGATGCCGAAGCCACCGTGTACATATTCCCACTCCACACCCACGGCGTAGGAGTTAACGCCATCGTCTTTCACGTCCTGCGGACCATCGAATGCCCGGCCAACGTCATGCACCGGGCGGACGCCACCGCAGACGTAGTATGGAGAACCTTTCCCACCAAGACTTGTTGGCACCGACACGCACCGGTAGACCTTCTGGTCGCTGCGGCGATACGCGCCGATGGGGACGTTCTTTTCCGCAGATACCCACGGTTTGACGGAGCGCAGCTCCTTCTCCTCGACGTACAGCAGCGAACCAACCATCTCGGGCGTGAAGGTGGACACGTTGACCGTCACGTTGACCACGCCTTGCGTCCCTGACACGGCCATTACTGCAGCCTCATCGGTGTTGAAGGCGCGGAACGGCCCACGGCGAAACTCGAAGTTGCGCAGCTCGAACGTGGTCGCAGTGAGCCGGCGCAGCTCCTTCTGTGGGATCCACGGGTGCACCAGATACATCACGTCTGCCGACTGGGTAAAACGAACGTCGTAGATCATGGTTCCCGTGTAGGGCGTAACCACCTCAACCGGCTGCCCAAGGCCATCGCGAAGCAGCACCCCGTCCACCCAAAACCGGAAGTAGCCGTCCCCCATCTCGATCAGGTAGTTGATCTCCGTGGAGTAAATGAACGGGACAAGCCGGGTGTCGCGGTCGTGGTGCTTCACCTCGCCGCGAAAGATGTATCCAGGGCGCTTCGCTGCACCTCCCGTTGGCTTGGTCTCCACATTGCGGCACGTGGCCAGGCTGGTCATGTAACGGGCAAGGTCCACGCGGCCATGCAGCCCTGGCGACAGCTCGCCGCCAGCCAAGGACGGTTGCGGGAAATTCGGCATCGCCTCAGCCCCTCGCCGCTTGAGCGGCCGGCATGTACGGATCGTCGTCGTGCACGCCCTCGTTGTAGGCGTGAGCAGCTGCCTGGCTCAGGGCCATCTGGTACAGCTGCTTCAGGTTTGGCTTTGAGCTGAAGCCTCGATCACCAATGATCGCCGGCGCTGCTTCCTCGGCCAGTTTGCAGGCCAGCGCATCCACAAAACTCGGTGGATAGCGCTCGGTGTCTTCGACGCGCGCGACGTAGATCAGGTAGGCCTGCTCGATGTCGGCAAGGATGCTGGTGCCCTCCTCGCCACCGGCCACCTCGTATTCAACCGCGTAGCGCAGGCGGAAGTCGTCCTCGCACCACCGCGACATGCGACGAGCGGCGCGCACGCCGGCCTCATCCGTGACCGCCACCACGGTGATGCAGTCAGCCGGACGTGAGTAGCGCAGCTGCCAGCCAGGCATTGCCGGCTCGCTGGCCACAGCCAGCGGCATCGCGCGCATGGCCCACGGCCACTGCCGCTCGGCAAGCACCAGGTCGCGCATGGGCTCCCACAGGCGTGCAGCGATTCGGGATTCCTTGGACCGCTCCGTGAAGCTGGCAATCGTTGCGTCCTGAGCCAGTTTCAGCAGCGCCAAGTTGAAGATGTCGATCTTGGAAGGCATGGCTTACGCCTTGTCCTTGGCCGGATACAGGCGCTCGGCCACCGTCTCGCCTGCGCCAGTGTCCACGCCAAGCTCGGTGATCTGGATCTCCAGCCCACGCTGAAGCTTCCCGTCGATCTGCTCCTCGCGCATGCTCGACACGACGCCTTTGGCCTCGATCAGGATCACCGCACCTGCCGTTGGCATGGCGCCGATACCCAGCTGCGCCAGCTGTTCTTCATTGAGGTTCAGCCGCAGGCCCCAGGGGTAGTCGGGCGTGTCGCCATGACACGGCGAGCAGCTCTCTGCCTCGCCCTTGTCCACCTCGCTGCGCTTCATCGAAACCAGCTTCATGTGCTGCTCCAGAAAGAGAGAGGCCACCTGAAGGTGGCCTCTGTGGTTGCCGGTTAGGCGTTTGCCGACTTCTCGGCCACGGCCTGGTCGATTGCCTCGATGACACCCTTGCGGGGCTTTTCGGCCGAGGCTTCCAGTTCGCGATAGGCAGCCAGCTGCTCAACCGCCAGGCCGGGCAGATCCGCCTTGATCAGATCAGCGTTGCGAGCCAGGAATTGGTCAACCGGTGGCGCCGACTTCTCGGCCACGGCCTGGTCACCGACCTTCTCCATCCAGGAGCCCATCTGCTTGTCGCTGTCGATCTCGAACTCGTCGCCGGGTTCGCGCTGCTGCCCAAAGAATCCGCGCCGGGTCGCGCGCACGCGAAGGCCGGTCACAGGTTGTTCTCCTGGTGGCCGGCAACGATGCCCGCGGTGATCTTGCCCGTGGTCGGAGCCGTGCCAACCAGGGTGTAGTTCAGGCGGGCATAACGCTGGTTGACGCCGCGCGGCACGAAGTACAGACCGCCGAACACGGCGCCGGCGGCCAGGCTGGCAAGCGGCAGGGTCTGCGAACCGACGGTCGTGGGCGAAGCGAAGTTCTCGGTAGCCGACACCTGCAGTTCGACCTGCAGGCTGGTGGCGTTGTTGAAGGCTTCGACCACCTGGACACGCAGCGGAACCGGAATGCCTGGACCGATGTCGCGCTTGATGGGGGCGCCTTCTCCGACGACAGTGCCAGTGGCGCCGAGGTCGATCACGTTGGTGGATGCTGCGCTCGCCAGCACTGCCTGTGCGTTCGAGAACAGGTTCTGTAGATCAAGGATCATGGTGATGTGCTCCTGGAATGACTTAACGGCGAGCGGGCCGAAGCCCACTGCCAAGGGTTGGTGCGGTCGGTCAGACCACGCGGGCTTCGGTGTTCAGCAGCGCATCCGACTCGCGCAGCGGGATACCGCGATAGGCCAGCACTTCCTCGCCCTCGATCTCCTTGCGGGTCAGGCGCACGAAGTTGTCGGTGGTGCCGCCGTTGGTAGCCAGCGTGTCCAGGACTTCCAGCATGTCATTGTTGAGGTAGATGGCTGCCTTGCCACCGGTGACCTTGCGCTGGTGCAGCTTGTAGAAAGCCTTGCGCATGAAGTCGTACAGCTTCACGGTGCCCGCCTGCGCATCAGAGACATCGATGTTTGCGATGCGCGACACGTAGCGGTAATCGCGCACCGACAAGCCAGCATCCAGCTGGAACTTCTCGCGCATCACGTCGTACACCGAACCATCGGTCAGGGTCTTCGTCTGCGAACCCTTGTCGTAGCGGGAAATGCCCGCGGTGCTGCCCTTCGGGTACAGGCCGTGCACGGTGTTCTCGCCCCACACTACGAACCAGATCGAGGTGTTGTCCGAACCGGTGCCGCCAGCGTCCACGATCTGGTTGCCGGATCCACTGGTCGCCTTCTTGTTGAAGCGCGGCGTCAGGCCCGTGAACATCTGCGGCGTGGTGGCCTGGTCGCCATAGAACAAGGCGCGAGCCCAGGTCTGGTTGAGGCCTTCGAGGAACGCAGATGCTTCGGACAGGCGCAGACCGGCCTTGTCCTGGGTCAGCTCGTAGAGCTTCTGGTCGATCTCGCTCCACGCTTCAGCGAAGCCGGTGGCGTCACGCACCTGCGCGGTGGTGGACTTGGTGGGCTGAACGCCTTGGTACAGCATGCGCCACGTGGCCTCGGGGATGCCGGTGCGCACGGTGGTGAGGTGGGAAGTGCCGTCGTTGCACTCCTTGACGATCATGTCCTGCAGGATCGGGTTGGTCTGAGCCAACAGCTCGATGACAGCGGCGATCTGCTTGTTGGCGTCGGTGCGCTTGAACACGTCCGCAAGGGTCAGGTAGGTATTGCCTACGGTCGACATATTTCAATCTCCAGAAATGAAAAAGCCACCTTGCGGTGGCCGTGGGTTTCGGGGTGGTGGTGAATCAGGCGTTGTTGCCGTACAGCACGCTTGCGTGGTCGGTGGCCTGGTTGCCGGTACTGGTGCCGCCGCCCAGCCCATCCATCGAGCTGTCGCGCATGACGCGGCCGAAGAAGGCAAAGGCATTGACCATCGCCGGGTGATTGCCAAGGCCCAGCTCATTGAATGCCTTGGTCAACTCGGGATCGTTGATGGCCTTTACCGCAGTGGTGGCAAGGCTGACCGTCTCGTCGTACTTGTCGCCGAGCTGCTGTTTCGTCTGCTCGCCCCACTGCGCAACCTGCTCGACGCGCTTGTCTTCCATCGCCTGTTGCAGCGCCGCCGCGTCCTGCCCGGCCATCTGGCTGTACAGGTCGACGGCCTGCTGGGCCTGCTCCTGCGTCCAGCCATTGGTCTTGAAGAACTCGCCGGCAGTCTTGAGGCGGTCGCCTTCGAGCGCGAAGCCCTCCGGCACCTTGAACGCCTCGTATTGCTCCGGTGCGCTCTGCTGGCCTTCCGGCTTGGGATTGGCGTTACTGCCACCCTCGCCTTCGCCCTGCGGTGCGCCCGAAGCTTCCCCGCCACCCTGGCCCTCGGTTACCGTCGGCTTTGCCCCGGCTTCCTGCTGCGTCGCGGTGTTGGTGGTTTCGGTGGTCCCGCCAGCGTTGCCAGCATCGACCGTATTGGATTCACTCATCTTCTGCTTCCTCGTTGGCTCGGAGCTGCGCAAGCAGCTGCTTCAGTGATTTGTTGGCCTCGGCACGCATCTGTGCCTCGCGCTCAGGGCAGTTATCGCGAATGGCGTTCAACCACCACTGCGCCGCTTCCTGCCTGCCGATGGCGCGAGCGGTGTCCGTTGGCTCAACGCGGTATGGCGAGGCATCCAACCCCATTGCCTGCACGAACTGCCACAGCAGCCGGCGCATCCGCGGATCGTCCAGAACGCCGCGGACATCCTCGACAAGCTGCTGGTGCTGAAGCCTGGCCAGTGATTCGTGCCGGCGCTGGTCTTCCAGCTCCTGCTCGGAACGGAACAGGTCGCGGCTCATTGACCGCCACCCATTGCCTGCATCAGCGCCTCAGCTGCCGAGCCTTCCGCCGGGACCGCCTCGCTGGCCGTCTTGATCGCCTGCGCGCCATCCTTCAACGGCTGCGCCATGGCGGCCATCTGCTGCATCTGTTGCTGCTGGGCGCGGTCAGCGCGGACCTTGGCCACCTTGTCATCACTGTTGATGATCGAAGCCGGCCCGCCGACCGCGTTGCTGTACTCGTCCACAGACTGGTCGCCATCGAGCTTGTCCAGCACTGCAGGGTTGCCAGTGGCTTGAGCAACCATCGCAGCGAACTGAACCACACGCTCGATCGTGCTGACGCCATTGGCCTTCGCAGCCTGGGCAAGGATGGACGTGTACTCGATCTGCAGCGGCGTACCAGCCAATGCCTCGGGCAGATCCGGGATTCGCCCTGCCCGCTCCAGCAGGCGGAACACGCGGATGATCACCGGGTCAAGCACCTCATCGGTGATCGATTCCAGTGTCGGCCCAAGCACCGCCGCCTTCTCTTCGCGACGCTCGGCAATCTCGGTTGCGGTGCGCCCAGTCTGATCGCCCAGCGATTCCATCATCAGGAACAGCTGATAGAAGAAAGCCCGCTCAATGCGGGCCTCGATCGTTGCGATTTCCTCGCGGATCTGCGCCAACGATCGGGCATCAGGCGTGTATACCGGCCGGACCTCAGCCCCTCGCGCCTCATCGGGCGGCAGGTAGATGTGCGCACCTTTGCGGAGCTTGGCACCGCCGCGGGCGCGGAGAGTCTCCGGCACCGCCAGCGTCGGGTCGGAGAGCTGCTCCATGATCCGGAGCTTCTCACCTTCCAGGTACTGCAGCTGCTTGATGTCGCCCAGCGTGTCCACCGCAGGGCTGGTGGAATAGATGTCCTCAGCCACTGGGTTCCAACGCGCAACAACAAACGGGGCTTCGTAGTGCCCACCAATGTCCAGCACGCCGGTTCCGTCGTCCGTGCCGGCATCGATCCACACCACCTCGCGGTAGGCGCGCAGGTGCGGCGCCTGAATGCCGAGCGGACCCATGCCAGGCTTTGCATCCGGGTTCGGCTCGATCAGCGACTGCAGCCAGAACTTCTCATCGCCGCCGCGATCCAGCGCGTTCTGGACGGTGCGCGGTAGCCGATCACGACCGTAGCGCTTCTCCAACTGGCGCGCAGTGCGGCTGTACTGGCGCCACAGAGAGTCAACACGCTGATCGTCGTCCAGGCCCACGGCATAGGTGCCGCAGGTCAGCGGGTAGAACCGCACCACGTCCTTGCTGTCTTCCAGCACCAGCATTGGCGCCGTGCCGAACAGGCCGTCCTCGGTGTAGACAACCGGCATGGCCTTGTAGAAGTTGCTTCCGGCCAGGGTGTCGCGGAGCAGCTGGGAAATCGCATCCAGCCAGACGCGCACGCCGAACAGCTCTGCCTGCTGCGAGTTGGCAATGCCAGCCTTGAACCATGGCCGAGCCTTGCTCGTCATGTGCGACATCATGCCGGCCGCCATCACGCGCAGGACCTCGGTGGCCTTGCTGTTGATGATCTTGGCGCGGCTGCGCTTGATCGGCCTGCCCTGCTTGTCGCTGAAGCGGCCACGAGTCGGGTCGATGTATTCGGACGCCTGCTGCCAGTCGCCCTTCCATTCGGACTGCGCCTCCTTCATTGCTGTGGCGCGATACTTGCAGTGCTTCAGCAGCTCCAGCCGATCGATAGCCACGCTTAGGCTCCCAGTGCCGTCTTGACGGGCGCGGTAGGGGTGGCGGCGGTGTCTCCGGCCAAGATGGTCGACGCACGGCCACGGCGCAGACGCTGACGCTGCCTCTCCCGGTCGCGCTCGTTGAGCGCGGCATCATCGATCGATTCGGGCCCGACCTGCGGCGCTGCGGCCACCGGCTTGACCTTCGGGGTACTTGTACACATCTGCATCACCTCAACGGGTTGTAGGGCTCGCCCGCCTGGGCGTCGTTGTCGTCGCGCGGCACCACTGGGGTGCCATCGGGGAATCGGGGCTTTGCCATCACCGGGTAGGCGAAGGACAGCACCAGCGAGTCGGCCCGGTTGGGACTGGGCAGGCCACGGCGCTTCATGTCCTTCTTGGATTCGATCTGCACCTTGCCGTCCAAGCGCGGCACCGTCTCGGGCGCCTGCAGTTCGTCGCGCAGCGTTGGGTCTTCCGGGATGGCGCCGCCTTCCTTGAGCCAGTCGCGCGCCTCCTTCCACATCTGAGCGCGCTTGTTCAGGCAGCCCGGATCGCTGGACTCACCCGAGAACCACACAAGCCGCCAGTCGCGGTTCCAGGTGCGGCCAACGGACACGATGCCCGTGCCATAACCGCCATCCACGAACACCGCATCGGCCTGATGCTCGTCCTCCAACTGGGCGAGGATCGTGGCTACGTGCACGTCGTTGTCATTCTTCGGCAGCGTCTTCAGCACCCGGAAGTACAGGCCCTGCCGCAAGCCGATCACCAGCTCGTCGTCGCCTTCCCAAGCCGGGTCCAGCGTAAGGATCTTGGGTGCCCAGCTGTACTGCTCTGGCCGCAGGTGGCGCCCGTAGGCTGCGACAACGTCTGCCTCGGCGATGTACTGCCGAGCCGACATCGATGGGAACAGGCCGCGTATGCGGACCTTCACCACGTCGCTGTCCTCGCCGTAGTCGCGAACCATGCGCGCTGTCTCGACCAGATTCACACCCTCAACGGTGCGGCTGTCGATCTGCTCGGTGTCCCAGCTGGCCTTGAACCGGCGGAAGCACTCGCGGAAGCGGCCGGTGTTGCGGGTGGTGTTCCCGAACGCGGCCCAGATGATCTCGGTACCCTTGTCGGTCAGTGCACCCTCAGCCACTTCCCACACTTTGTCGGCAATGGCCGATGCCTCATCGAACACCAGCAGGATGCGCCGACCCTCGTTGTGCAGGCCTGCAAACGCCTCAGTGTTGTTCTGGGACCAAGGCACTGCGTCAATGCGCCACGTCTTGTCATGGCCCGGCGCCGAGCTGATCAGCGCCGTAGCGGTCAACGTGGCCCAGTCCTTGGTCAGGCTCATCGCGTGCCACTTCGACAGTTCGGCCCACGTCTTGGTGCGCAGCTGGTTGTCGGTGTTGGCCGTGACGACGCCGCGCGTGTCCTCGAACGTGTCGAAGGCCCACTTGATCAGCATGGCCACCAGCGCGGACTTGCCGATGCCGTGACCGGAGCCGACAGCCTGGCGGATCACCTCGCCGGCATCAGCGGCACCGGCCTTCAGCTTGACGCCGATCTTCTCCAACTGCCGACGCTGCCACTTCCGCAGCGCCTTGCCTTCAAGCGGCCCGCCCTTCTCGCCCCATGGGAAGTTGAACAGCACATACCCCAGCGGGTCGCTCTGGAAGGAGGCAATGGCCTCAACCAGCTGCTGCTCAGGACTCGCGGCCAGCTGCGCGCTCACGGGCGGCCCTCAACTGATCGGCCAGGTTGTCCTGCACGCCATGGTCCAGCGCCACACGCTCACCGTACTTCTTGGGCTGCAGCTTGCCGGCGTACCACTTGCGCGCATCGATCTGCAGCCTGGAACGCTCGACCATGTCGCCGGTGGTGCGCTCCAGTACCTTGCCCTTTCCGTCCTTCTTCAGGCGCTCGCCCAGCACCGCCTTGTCGGCGATGTCGAGGATCTCTTCTGCCAGCGTGTCGGCCTGCAGCTCGCGTGCGCGTGCGTATTGGCCCCGGAATGCTTCGTTCTCAGCCAACCAACGCAATACCGTGGAACGTCCCGGCATCTTCGCCGTGGAACAAATGGTGCGCAGGCTCTTGCCATCAATCAGCTGCTCACAGATCGCGTCCACCAACTGCTGGCTGTACTTACTCGGCCTTGCCATTACAGACCCCTGTCAGCCTTGATCACGGCTTGGCAGGCTGCGAGCTGGTTGTCGGCGTCTCGGCCGATTCGAACAATTCGGCCCGCAGCCTCTTCTCTGCTTGCGGCGAGCGCATCACGTTCGACGGTGCTGGCGACGGCTTGGGACAGTAGTCGGGTCTCACAGCCGGCCCACTCTTGCCGCAGGCGGACATTGCCAGCACGCAGGTCAGCAACAACAGCAGCAGGGACGGCCTCGGCCGCTTCCCGGTCTTCTTCATGCTTGGCTCCGATGGTGGCCAGTGCCTGGCCTTGGGACTGCTCGATGGTCCGGGCGCCCTGCACTGCCTCGACCTGGCTGGTAAGGGCCTTGGCCTCCTGCCGGCTCTCTGCCAGATCAGCGGAGCGGTCGCGCCACTCCCGGCCAACCAGGCACCCAGCGAGGAACAGGCCGATGCCGGCAAGGATGTGCGCGCGGGCGATCACTGCCTTCCCTCACAGATAGCGCGCTCAGCGGCGCGGCGGTTGATCAGGCCCTGCACGCGCTTTCCGCCGGCATAGACCCACTTATCCAACTCGGGGCACCAGGCCGATGCAGGCTGGCCGGCGTTGATCTTGCGCACCAGGGTTGAGCGACAGGCAGCGCCGACGCCGACGTTGTAGGTCCAGCTCAGCACCGCGGCCCACTCACGCTCGCGCATCGGCACGTTGATGCACTGGCTCACCCCGGTCAGGTAGCTGCCAAGGCGGCTGTTGAGCCGCTCAGCGCATTCCTGCTCGGTGTAGCTGGCCTTGTCCGGCCTACTGGTGTCGCCGTAGCAGTAGGTGGCCACGCCAACCATGTCGATGTACGGGGTGGGCGAATAGCCCTCCCAGGGCTTGACCAGCGCGCCAGCTGCCAGCGCGATCACCGCCAGAGCGCTGCCGCCAATGACCTTGCCCTTCATTCGGCGACCTCGCTGCGCCGGGCCTGCCGCCACTCCCGGAACCACTTCCAGCCCAGGTAGCTGATCTGCCCGACCAGGTAGATGGCCGTCAGCACCAGCACGATCCGGTCCAGGCTGGCGCCGGCAACGACGGATCCAGCGACAGCTACCGGAGGTGCTGCCTTTGCCACAGCACTGCCCACGCTGCCGATGATCTCGTCGCGCATGTGAATCCCCTGAATGCTCCGGTGCGTCATAGCGCTCTCCCGGTGGTGTCGAATAGGTGCCCGTCACCGCAGCCCGACAGGCTCGATGATTGGTTCGGTAAGGGTTGACGGGCATGGATGGTTGCGGGGGCCGGATTCGAACCGGCGGATCTCCGGGTTATGAGCCCGGCAGCCTGGACCTCTGGCCTACGCCCGCAGAAACAGAAACGGCCCGCCTGTGAGGGCGAGCCGTGGAAGTCACAACTGTTGCAACTTAGCGGGAAATCTACACCCCCGATGACACCGGGTCAAACGCTGCAGAGATCGCGACGAATCCACCCCTTCGCCTCGGCCAGCCGCTCTCGATATGCTCTGCGCTCAATGCCAAAACGCTCGGCCTTGTCCTTCTGCGGCCCGAAGCTGCAGAACTCTGCCCTGACGATACGCGCCAGGCCCATTTCCGCCCGACCGAGCAGGGACACCGAGCGCTCCACCCGCATCGCCTCAGGCGGCACGCTGAAGTCTGGCGCCAGGATTTTCGCTGCACCGCTCCTGGTCTCCGAACACCGCACCGTCTCAACAGCCCAGCCCGGGACCACACGCGCCGACCCGTTCTCATCCAGGAGGCCGGCCTCCTTTCCCAGTAGCCTGCGCCTGGCCACACCCGCACGATCCATGCTGGCAATCTGGCGGATGATCTTCGGCCTGCCCAAATCTGCCAGGGTGGACTGCCCATACAACCCCGCGCCGGCTTCAAGTTCAGCCCGCCGCGGCCCGTAGTAGTAGCCCCAAAGGCGTAGCAGGTCATCCAGATCCTCACGCTTCATTCGGCACCGCCTTGTTCCGCGGCTCAACCACCACCTGCGTCGATCGGCGCTCGACCTGCCGAGCAAACTGGCGAGCGATGGATGCACAGCGCCTGATGGCCTCAACGCTGGTCGATCGCCCAGTGTGGCTGGCAAAGCGTTGGTAGCTGGCCGCCTCGCGATCAAGCATGCCGGCCAACGTGAGCAGGGCATCCACTGCATCGAGTGGCGGAGACACACGCTGCAGCAAGCCGCCGGCCGTCACCATGTCGATGGGCTTTGCAGGCCTGTCGGCCATGGTCGCGGTGGAAACTGGTTCTTCAGTCATCATCATTCACTCCAATTACTGGGCCAGCTCGGCCGCTGCGAGGTGCGCGAGGCTTCCCGCCTATCCGCGGGGCGAGCTCGACCTGCTGCGACGGGGCCGGTTTCAGCTCCTGCAGCAGCTCCTGCGTGCCATCCATGTCATCGGCGCGCTGATACTCGTAGCGGTTGCGCAGCCGCACCACCGTGCCGGTCTTGATGTTTCGCCCCTTGCCGACAATCACCTCCACCACGCCCGGGCTGTCATCAGCCTTGTAGACCTCGGGCCGGTGAACGAACAGGATCACGTCGGCCACTTCCTCGATGCCGCCGGAGCCGCGGATGTCAGTCACCTTGGGGCGTTCGCCCCGCGCGCCCGCTCGATTGAGCTGGGCTAGCACCAGAACCGGGCACTTCAGATACTTGGCCAAGCCCTTTAGGTCGCGCAGTGCCTGCCCGCGCTCCAGCGCTTCGTCCTGCTTGCCGGGCAACGACATCTCGTGAAGGTGATCCACCACCACCAAGCGCAGCGGCTTGCGCGCGTGAGCTCGCTTGGATCTGGCGACAATCTGTGGAGCACTCAGTTGCGGGTCATCGTCCAGCAGAATCTCTGCACCCATCATGCTGCGGATGGCCTCGGTGGACTTGCGCCAATACGTCTCCACGTCTGATGCGGCGGCCTCTTCGTCCTGTCCGGTGATCCACCTCAGTGGCACTTCACCTAGCGCAGCAACGTCGCGGGCAGCGACCTCGGTATCCACCATCTCCATCGAGAACACAGCGACTTGATCGCCACGCAGGCCCGTAAACCTCGCCTGCTGAAAGCCCATCAACGACTTGCCCATGTTCGACCTCGCGGCCAGAACAACCACCTGGCCATCCCGCAGTCCGCCAATGGCTTTGTTGATGTCCGCCCAAGGGGTCGGCAGTCCGATCTTGACGCCGTTGTAGTGCCGGTCCTGCAGCTGGTCGGAGAATCGCTTCATCACGTCGCGATACGGGCGCAGGCCTACTGCACGCACCGGTGCGATGTCGGCCATCTGGTTGGCCAAGTGCGATGCCAGATGCTCGGCGGAATGCCCTCGGCCACCTTGTGCCGCTTTCAACGCGCGCTGGCACGTATCGATGAGCCGACGCATGCGCGAGTGCTCCACGATGATCTCCGCGTAGGAGACGACATTCGCCCGGGTGTAGCCCATCGCGGCCAGCTGTAGCGCCAACTGGTTGAGATGGCGACCTTCCTCGCCCCCTTGGGCTTGCGCCCACTCGCCAACCGTCACGCCATCAGCGGGCTTACCTGCAGCGATGAGATCCACGATCGCACCATAGATCACCCCGTGATCTTTCGAGTGGAAGTCACCAGCGGCCAGCCAATCCTGCACGTTGGCCAGTTCCTCGTTGAACAGCATCAGGCCCGTGAGAACGGCCACCTCGGCGTCGTGACTGAACGGCCCAGCACTCTCGTCGTAGTCGCGGCTCATCGACCGAGCTCCAGGTAGTTCCCCTCGATGACCTTGGCGAAGTTCTTGGGTCGGACCAGCCACTCCAGCGTGCACTGGAACGTGTTGCCATCACGACCAGTTCGCTGGCCCATCAACCACGGCATCTCGCGGATCTGCGTGAAGTAGGTTCGCCACCAGTCGAGGCTCTGCCTGTCCGGGGAGCTGTTCCAGCGAGAGCGCAGCAGCCGCTGGCGATCGTCCTCCCACGTTCGCACGGCGCGCAGCTCCGGCAGGATCTCGTGGTACAGCGCGATGATGTCCATGTGCGGACAGACGGACTTGCCCTGCTGCTTCGGGATTTTTCCAAGCAGGTCGCCGTCACCAGCACCGGCATCGCCGGCTGCTGTGGACAAATCCACGACAGTGGATTGCTTTTGATCTTGCTCTTGCTCTTCTTCTATCTCTATCTCTTCCTCTATCTCTGGTAACGCATTCTGTAACGGTACTTGCGTTACATTCGCCACGTTCGCGGCGTTACGTTCCCGTGACTCGTTGACGCGCCTTGATGTAAGTGCCCGTCCCTTCGCGGTTTTTCCGTTGTGGCGCTCGAAGTTCGGAACCGACAGGTTTTCGTCACTACCGGCCAGCCAGCCAACCGTTCGCATTGCATCGGCGAACCCAGCGCAAAAAGTGACACGATCGATAAACGCTGATGTAACGCTCATAGCGTTACCGTCCACGCTGTTTGCATCGACCCACGACCACAGTCGCAGCAGCTTACCCACAACCGCGTCCTGGTCGATTTTCAGGAGTGCGGCGATCTTCACCACCTCCGGCTTGTCCGGGGTCGTGGTGTCAAATTTGATCCAAGGCGCAGCCATTTACTGCCCCCTGCCTTTCTTCAGATCGGCCTGTAGCGCCTCTACAGGAAATGCTTCTCCGAACTCAGCTCGCATCAGCGCGATGAACTGCTGTAGGTGCTGGTCTGTAATCCACCGCTTATCGGCGACGTGATGAGCAATTTCCACCGCCTGCTGCGCACATCGGATGCTCGGGTCGTATTCGAAGCCGGGATGCTCCGGGTCGATGAAGATGGCAAACACCACGCCGCTGATGTGCTCAGCGCGCACCAACTCTGTAGCGGCGACCGCGGGGTTGTTGCTTGGGGTTTCGTTGGATGGCATAGTGGCCTCGGTCTCAACGAAGCCTCGGCACCTGTCAGCCAAGACAGCCGGGGCTTCGTCGTATCTGACGAATGGATCGCTATTGCGACCCGCGTTGCGCCAGACGCCCATGCACCCCGAGTAACCGTGCATTGCGTGGTCGCCGTCCTTGATGCCCCTACCGCCCGATCCTTCGGACGTGAATCCTTGAACTACTGCGTGGTGATCAGTTCGATCCCAGCGCTACTGCCTTTCCTACTTCCGAGCTGCCTACGTCCGCACCAAAGGCGATGACCCGGCCGTCGCTGTCGAACCGCTCCGGGTATTTTTCCCGGAAGAACATCAGCCACGAATGGGGAATCCCCCGCTTGCGCCACTGACTCACGGACGGCTCACTGACCATGCAAGTGCGCGCGACCTCACCCGTCCCTCCCAACGCATCGATGAGCGTTGATGCCGCTCTTTGGTTATCCATCGCCTCATTCCGTTTTAGGTGCACCAATAAATTACACCTCCTAATTTACAAAGCAAGTCTTTCCTGCGTAACATCCGCTAAATAGTTAACTAGGCCTAATCATGGACCTCGCATCACGGCTGCGCCTCGCGATGCAGCGAGCGAATCTCACTCAACTGGAACTGTCAAAGGCTGCCGGCGTTTCGGCTCCGAGCGTCAACGGCTGGCTCAGCGGGCGGTCGCAAACCATACGCAGCGACATCCTGGTAAAGACGGCGCGCGCGCTCGGCGTCTCGACTGCGTGGCTTGCCACCGGCGAAGGGTCGGTAGACGACACCGCTGATTCCGCCCCACTCTCGCCACGTGAGACACCTCATGGGTACCTTCGCATCGACCTACTGGATGGAGGGGCTGGCATGGGCGCTGGAGTGGTGAATGAGGATTCTCCAGAGGTTATTCGTAGCATGGACTACGCGGAGTGGGACATCCGCCAACGCCTCGGCTTCCTGCCGAAGCCTGGCCGACTGAAACTCATCACTGGTCGCGGCCCGTCAATGGCGCCCGTCATCAACAATGGCGACGTGGTCATGGTCGATACGGCAATCACCTACTACGACGGTGATGCCATCTATGTGATCAGCGTGGCTGGGGAAGCTCAGATCAAAGGACTGCAGCGTCGGTCGGATGGTGTGTACATCGTGAGCGCCAACCCCCTCTTCCCTCCGTACATTGCGCCGGACGACCTGCACATCGCGGGCAAGGCAGTAGTGCAGTACAGCGCCAAGCAAATAGCCTGAGTTCCTGAACCGTTCAATAAATTAGGCAACGGAAATTTACATTGCCATTGCAATATTGATTCACAACTCCTAATCTAGCCCCATCGCGCTGACCCACAGCGCAGGGGCAGGAAGATGGAACAGCAGGCACAACCCGGCCAAGTCGCAACGACCCAAGGCCAGTCCTTCTCGGATAGTTCAACGTACGCCGCGATCCTGCGCACTGGCTGGATCGTCCTGGCAGCTGCCGCAACCTTCTTCCTGCCGCTTCGCCTCCTGCAGATTGCTGGAGGCTTTGAATGAGCGGGTCAGCGCTTCCGTTTAGCGGACGACGTGCTTGCAATGGGCGCTTCAGGCGCTGCACGGAGCAAGTCGGCGATAGTGCCATCCCCCCATTGCACGCCACTGTAGGCGTCAATCGTGTCCCTGGCGGCGGTTCGGACGGTCTCCAGCGCGCCCTCGGGAATGGCCTCAGCCACGTTCTCCAGCCCCAAATCAAGCCATTTCGTCAAAACGTGACTCGTGAGGGCAGCACGCATTTTTGCGCTGGCGCCATCCCGTTCCAGTGCATTGGCTGCAGCCGCCACTTGAGCGTCGTCAAAACTTCTTCGAAAGCTAGCTTCCAGTCGAGCCGTGATCTCGGCGTTCAACGAGCGGCCGGCGTTGCTCGCGGCTTCTTCGAGCTGCGCGCGAAGCTCTGGCTGCATGCGCAGTCCAAAGGGATTGATTGCAGCTGTAGCTGGCCGCGTTTCGGTCTTTTTCGCCATAGCTACATGATGAAGCTAAAAACCACTTGACACCATGGCTACATGATGTAACTAATTACACCATGTAGCCGCCAGTCCAACGGAGACGACATGAAAGACCGCAAAACCAAAACCAGTGACACCAATCCGTTCGGCCTGCGAATGGACTCAGTGGTGCGCGAGCGAGCTCAGGCGAAAGCCGACGAGCTGGAACGCAGCCTCAACTGGACCATCAATCATCTGCTGAAACAGGCCCTGGGCCTCAAGGACCCCGTCTCATGAGCACCCTCGTAACTCTGGACGGCGACAGCGCCGTCACCAACACCCTCGCAATTGCCGAGGGAACCGAAAGCGACCATGCCAGCGTCATCAAGCTGGCCAGAAAGCACCTCGCCGACATGGGGGAGTTTGGACTTCTGGATTTCAAATCCGAAAGTTCGGGCATCAATCCCGGTACCTTCAATCGGACGAATTGAGCATGAGCCATCAGATCGCAATCACACCGAGCGCCGTCACCATGACCAGCCTGGAGCTGGTGGACTTCATCAACGACTTCCGCCGCGAGCAGGCGGCCCAGGCCGGCCAGCCCTTCCCTTCCAAGGGATTCGCCGAGCTGCAGCACAAACACTTCCTGGACAAGGTGCTGGAAGTCCTTGGCGAGAGATCGGCCGAATTTTTGGCCGATCTCCCCGACGCCTACGGCAGGCCGCGCAAGGGCTACCGCTTCCCCAAGCGGGAATCCGTCCTCATGGCGATGAGCTACAGCTACGACCTCCAGGCGGTGGTGTACGACCACATGACCTCGCTGGAGGAGCGTTTGGCCCACCCCACCCTACCTGACTTCACCGATCCGGCCACAGCTGCGATTGCATGGGCCGAGCAGTACCGCGCCAAGACGGTAGCCGAGGCCCAAGCCACTGCGCTGTCCCACGAAGTTGCTGCCCAAGCACCGAAGGTCGAGTTCCACGATCAGGTAGTGCAGAGCGATCAGCTTCTGGAGCTGGGTGAAGCAGCGAAGATCCTTGGTACGGGTCGGAACCGCCTCTGCCGCTGGATGCGTGAGAACCACTGGCTCAATCGCCACAACGAGCCTTACCAGGAAAAGATCGAGGCTGGATTGCTCGACCTGAAGTACAGCAAGACGTGGACCCATCCCGAAAAGGGCGAAACCCGCTCAATCACGACGATGGTCACCGGTAAAGGCTTGGCGCGCTTGCACAAGGAGTTCGCGGCCAACAAAGCGACCTCCGGGCCGGTCTTCACCAGACAGCCTCCGCCGCTGCTACGGCACTAAGTTTTTCAACCCGCCAAACCGAACGCATGCGAACTCCCACGTTTGCATGGTGGGCAACTGTTGCCCAAATAAACATCAAGGAACCAGTGAGCTATGTGCAGGAAAACCCCTAACGGACGCCCGCCCTCACCTATCCCTGGCTCCGTATCGCTGCGGATGTCGCTCGGAGAAACGATCCACGTCGGCCCGGATATCAGCGTCCGCCTGACCAAAACCGACGTTGGCCACGCCGTTCTGTCCATCTTCGCTCCCCGCTCGCTGAGCATCGATCGCGAGAAGAACTTCCGCTCCACCAAAAACAGTGACGGCCAGGGCGCGCCAACGCCCCAGCCGTCGTGCCAAGTAGTTCCGTCTTCGACCAAGAATTAGGAGTAATCACATGGCGACCAAGAGTGTAACGCCTCCCGCAGCCCCAACTCCAACGCTCGCCAATACCGATCACTGGCTGGACTCCGCGTGGATCAACAACCCGCTTTGCCCTGATCTGAGGTACCCACTCAAGTTGGCCGACAGGGCTTCCAAGAGCGCGCGTGCAATTGCGGGGGTGCTTCACCGCGACTTCTTGGCACGCATTGATCTAGCGGATGACCCGGAGGGCCTGACCTACCCGCTACTCAAAGACGACGAGCATGATCGTCTGTTTTTGGCGCTGTGCTGCCTCATTGAGCGCACGGAGGACGAACTAGGCCGCATTCGCGAAAACATCGGCGGGTTGGCTTCGCGCGCTTCGAAGGAGAAGGTGAATGTCTAAGTTGGCTCCCAGTGCAGCAAAGAAAGTGAGCGCGAAGCGCAACGCAAAGAGCGCTTTTTCTGATGAAAGACTGATCGCTCCCGGAAAGTGGTATGTCCATTCGCGCGCAGCCGCTTGCGCATCTGAACTTCCCTTCACGCGGATTGGACCGCCACGGCCCGAATTGAACAATTCCAGCATCATGGTCTGCTGGTGGGATGTAGTACCAGCAAAAACCGACTACTGCCACGCTCACTGGACTCACGGCCGCGCTCACGCGTTCGAAATGATCGACGCCTTGCGTAACCCGGATGGAAGCGTCGTGCCGGGGCAGCTCGGCTGCATCCTTTCGGCAATGATCGAGTGGGCACGCACGAGCGGAAACGATCCAGAGTCCATGAAAGGGATCGCATACGGGTTTGGAAGTGTCCTGGGTGAGTACATTCAGAGCCACACGGCGAGCAGGTGATCGAGATGAGCATAGACATCATCACCGAGCTGCGCTCGGCCGCAGCAACACTCCGCCGCACACCTGGGCAGGGCCGGATCTCGGAAGCGATGATCACAGCCGAGTTGATCGACCGCGCCGCTGATGCGCTGCAGGCGATGCAGGACATGAGGCAGCCGATCGCCAACTTGCCGGCATGGTCCGAGCTCCCTGCTTGGGTGAACTTCATCGCCATGGACAGCGACGGGCGCTGGCACGGCTTCGGCAAGGAACCCTACATCGAGGATTCCTTCGGCGGGAACCTGATGGGTTGGGATGTCGTGGACGGCGGCACATTGGCCTACCGCGACTACAACGCCCCGCGCATTGCTGGTTGGGAGAACAGCCTGCAGCGGCGCCCGGAGATGACCGCATGAAGTACCGCGTGATGATCACCAGCACGATGGTCGGCATCCCGGATGACGAATACGGCACCTACAGCCGAAAGTGGCAGGCGCAAGTCGTCGCCTGGCTCTTCAACCTCACCCACGTCCATTACGTTGCGGCCTACGTTGAGGAGGTGAAGTCGTGAGCGATCCCACGCCTACGAAGTGGCTCAGTGATGATGGCCGCGCCTTCGACACAGAGTCGCAAGCGAGACAGCACAGCTGGAACAACGCCTATCCGGTTTACAGCCAGTCCGCCGTCGATTGCCTGACGGCAGAGCGGGAGGTTCTACAGATCGAGAAGGGTCGGCTGCAGGAGGTTCGCCAACAGCTTGAGGCACAACGCGATGCTGCGCTGGCGGACGCTGAGTCGTTGCGTCGCCGCATGCTGGTGCTAGAGCGCCAGCGCGACGATTTCGCAGACAGGGAATGGCAGCTCATCAAGGCGCGCCGACAGGCTGAACTGGCGCACGCCAAACTGCTGACAGCGGCCGCTGAGGTGTGCGCATGGGTTCGATCTGGAAACAGTGTCCCAGTAGACATTGACTTCGTGTTCCGCGAGCAAGCGCAGAAGATCGCGGCCGACATCCGGAATCTCGACGTGGTTCGCGCCGGAGACGCCGCATGAGTCGGCCCCTTTCCAGTCGCTACGCCGTAGAGGAGCGCGGCTCGCTGGCCCGCGCCACTGCGTCTGCCATTTTCCAGTGCCTGATGAACTGCTCATTGCACCCTGAGCGAGAGGGCTACTGGCGGGCGCATGCCGATCACTTGGAGCGGAACTTCACCAACGACTTCGGGCAGCACTACAGCTACTTCACGGCGCCGCTTGCCACCACCCCCGAGGAGATTTCGGCGCGTATCTATGCCCACGACGGGTTCACTGCTGAAAACTTCCTTCAGGATTTCGCACATGTGTCGCCACGGCGAGAAGGCCGGAGGTGGATAAAAGCGGCCCCAACTTCGCCCGGGCACTACCTGTTCCGCAGCATGGAGAACGACTACCAACCGGAGGCAATCACCGTGACCCGTGAGCGCCGCGCCGGTGGCGTGTTCCTGATCGTGGAATGCCCGCACCTCGGCAAGGTCGCCCTACCCCATTACCACGACGGGCTCACGGACCCGAGTTGGAAGAAGTTGGAGAACGAACGATGAACTACTACGACCCCACTGCCAAACGCGTCTGCATGAACGCGATCGTGCATTTGCGCCGGTATTGCAGGCAACTCGTGAATGCCCTGGAAGATCACTGGGACGCGAACCGCAGTTCCCGCAGGCATGCCCGCCTTCTGCGGAACCTTGGTTCTCCTGCGGAGATGGCGCTTGCCGAATCTATCGACCGCGAGGTGGCCTGCAGGGAGGATCTGATCACGCCGTTGCGCGAGGAGTTGGCACGGGCGGGCGGCTTGATCTGGGATGCGTCCACCGCGATCAGTCGCGTGCTTCCCCAGCAGCTCTTGATGGACCTCCTGAACGTGAATCCAGCTGACCGGTCAGAAATCGATCCGCAAGCCGGGCTGCTGGAGGTGGCATTCGTGCATGCCGCCGAAAACTCCGTCGAACAACGGAACAAGGACTGGAACGATACCCCGCTGTTCAAGGCGGCACACTTCCATTTCGCGCACAAACTGTCTAGTGATCCGTTGATGCAGCAGGCAGCGCATCAGGTGACTTTTGGCGTTGGTGGCATGTTCGAGTTCGCCCCCCGATATCGACTGCTCAGCGACGGCACGATGAAGCGCATTCCCCCGCCCCTCAGGATCGCGAACCCGGACATTGATGAACCGGCTAAGCCAGAACTGCATGAGGGTGCTCCCCGTGTCCTCCATTGACCGCCTGCTCTGGCAGATCACCGCCCGCAACTGGATGGGCTGGCCCGTCGAGCGCCGGCACCGTCTGACCGGCAAGTACCAGCACATCCGCTACAACGAAACCGGCGTCTGGAAGGACGGACGACAGCAATATGGAGGGAGCCCGAATGGCCGATAACGAATCACCGGTGCCGGCGGTCATCTTCGCGGCGACCAGCCACGAAGGCCTGAGCGTCACCACCGCCGATGGAAGGCCTGCGCAGCTGGCCGTGTTGGACTGTTCTGGCGGAGTGCTGGCTGCTGGCCAGGAAGTTGCAGCAGCAGCCTACGAAGCATCAATCCAGTCCTACCGGAACTTCCTGATGGGCTCGGGGCACCTACGTGTCCTCAAACAGCCCGGACCGTGACCCAAAGAGCCCAGCCAACCAGCTGGGCTCTTTATTGCAGCCACATCTACGCAGCTGCGCTACTCGGAAAGCTTATAGGTTCCGTGGCCGGTACGCGTCCAGTAGCGTTCGTTGACAAGCACTTGGACCGCTTGGTTTACAACGTCGGCCGCTGCTTGCCTGGGGTTGAGGCGTTGGCGGACCTCTGCAACATAAGTCGGCAGTAAGAACGTATTTTCCGGATCGTTCCTCAGCATGTAGTTTTCAATATCGTGCGCGACAGCGAGAACATTGTCTTCGTCTGAGCCCGGATAGAGGGTCAGCTCGCCAAGTTCTGTCAGCGTGTGCTTCCCGCCTAAAATCGTGAGCACGCCATCATTGACCAAGGCGGTCAGCGCGGCCTCGACCGCTTGCCGGGGATACTTTTCCTTAACCGGCCCGAGGCCTTTGATCACCTCTTCAACCGCAACCCGCGAGCCCTTTTCAAGGCGCGCCGCGCCCATCCATTCGCAAATGGGTTCAATCAAATTTCCAGGATTCAGTGGCTGCATCCCTGCCTCGCTCTATGTGTTGGAAGTCAGGATTCTAACGCGGCAGAAGTATATTTTCGCAATCTCTCGGGCAGCCAAGGCTGACGAAGCCGACTTTGGGGTTCAGCTGGGACATGATCTGGAAATCCTGGGGCCGGGCCGGAATGGCAGCAGGGCCGGAAAGCCGGGCAGTATACCGGGCCGAAGGCGCGCCGCCCTGCGGCTGGCTTAATAGGCGCAGGGGTTGATAATCAATCCCATCGCGGCGATGCCTTGCTTGAGCCCCTCTCCCGCTTGCGGGGTGAAAGAGGGGCGCTTACGAACCACCGCTTCGTGCCCTGTTGAACGCCCTTGCGCCAGCGCAAGGGCCGGGGCGCGGAGCGGGGGTTGGGGTGAGGGGAGGCTTCTAGCGAGCAGCCCCCGCTCCAAAAGCTCCCCTCATCCGCTCCTTCGGAGCACCTTCTCCCGCAGGCGGGAGAAGGAACACCGCCATTCACCATATCAATCCGGAGTCTCCCCCATGCCCAACTGGATCACCCTCCCCACCCCACTCGGCCCTGTCCGCGCCTGGCAGGCCCTACCCTCGGGCAGCCCACGCGCCGGCCTGGTGGTGATACAGGAAATCTTCGGCGCCAATGCGCATATCCGCCATGTCGCCGAGCAGTACGCCGCGCAGGGCTATGCGGTGCTGGCGCCCTCCTTCTTCGACCTGATCGAACCGGACCTGCAGCTGGACTATGACGCGGCCGGCGTCAGCCGCGGCAAGGCGCTGGTCGACGAGCTGGGCGTGGACCGCGCGGTAACCGTGGTCGAAGCCGCCGCTGCTGTGCTGGCGCCCTATGGCAAGGTCGGCACGGTCGGCTATTGCTGGGGCGGAACCATCGCCATGTTGGCCGCGCAACGGCTGGGCCTGCCCTCGGCCAGCTACTACGGCGCGCGCAACGTGCCGTTCCTGGATACAGCGTTCAAAGCCCCGGCGATCTTCCACTTTGGCGACCAGGATGCCTCGATCCCGGCCGCCGCCGTTGCAGCGCACCGTGAAAAGCAACCCGACTTGCCTGTATATGTCTATCCAGCCGACCACGCCTTCAACCGCGAGGTCGGCATGCACTACCACCCAGCCAGCGCCGACCTGGCGCGCGAACGCACCTTGGCCTTCTTCAGCGAGAACCTGCGATGACCGAAGCTGTGACGTCCGATTTCGTACTTGATACCCGCCTTGCCGCCGACAGCGTATTGATTGCCGATGGCCCCCTGTCGCAGATCCGCTTGATGAACGACGACCGCTTCCCCTGGGTCGTGCTGGTACCGCGTGTGCCCAATGCCAGCGAGTGGATCGACCTGGACGGTGCCCAGCAACGCCTGCTGCTGGCCGAGATCAACCAGATCTCCCAGCACCTCAAGCACAAGCCCAATGTCAGCAAGATCAACATCGGTGCGCTCGGCAATATCGTGCGCCAGCTGCACGTACATCTGATCGGCCGCAACGAGAACGACGCCGCGTGGCCGGGCCCGGTCTGGGGCAGCGGCAAGGCACAGCGTTTCGATCCGGAGGTGCTGGCCCAACGTGTCGAAATCTGGCGCCAACGGCTACGATAAGCACCTTCCCCCTTTACGGACTCCGCAAGCCGATGCGCTCCAATCTGATCGCCGCCCTGATCCTGATCATCGTTGGCCTGTTCTTCCTGGCCAAGAACCTCGGCTGGATCAACGGCAACATCGGCACCATGCTGGCCACCTGGTGGCCAGCCATCCTGGTAGCCGTCGGCATCGGCATGTTGTTTGGGCGCGGCAAATAAGCCGCTCCGCCGGATCCTGCATAAAGAAAAAGGCGCCTGACGGCGCCTTTTTCTTTTCAGCCCAGGCCGCACTCAGGTGCGCGGCAGGGTAACGCCGGTCTGGCCCTGGTACTTGCCGCCACGATCCTTGTACGAGGTCTCACAGATGTCGTCCTTGTCGGCCTGGAAGAACAGCATCTGCGCCACGCCCTCGTTGGCATAGATACGCGCCGGCAGCGGCGTGGTGTTGGAGAACTCCAGCGTCACATGGCCTTCCCACTCCGGCTCCAGCGGGGTGACGTTGACGATGATGCCGCAGCGCGCATAGGTGCTCTTGCCCAGGCACACGACCAGCGTGTCACGCGGAATGCGGAAGAACTCCACCGTGCGCGCCAGCGCGAACGAATTCGGCGGGATGATGCACTCATCGGCCTCAATGTCGACAAAGCTCTTCGGGTCGAAGTGCTTGGGGTCGACAATGGTCGAGTTGATATTGGTGAACACCTTGAACTCACGCGAGCAACGCACATCGTAGCCATAGCTGGAGGTGCCGTAGCTGACGATGCGCTGGCCGTCCACCTGCTTGACCTGGCCGGCTTCGTACGGCGCGATCATGCCGTGCTGTTCGGACATTTGGCGGATCCAACGGTCGCTCTTGATGCTCATTCAATGATCCTGTTCACGTTGTGCCGCAGCATGCCTGCGGCCGGGGGTGGTCGATTCTAGCCTAGAGCCGGCCAGGGACCGGCAAGCAATCGCCCGCCGGCAACTTCCGTACATTCAATCTATATGAGAAAGGCCCGCAGAACGGGCCTTTCCCATGAACAGCTCTAGCTGTCATCCGGCTCAGATCAACGAGGACAGGATCGGAATGCTGGCACGCGGACGCTTGGCCAGTTCCTCCGCCATCCGTTGTGCCGCCGCCATATAGGCCTTGGCCGCCGCCGACTCGGGCAGCGCGACCACGATAGGCGCGCCCACATCGCCCTGCTCACGGATACCGATATCCAGCGGCAGCGAGCCCAGCAACGGCACCCCGTACTGCTCGGCCATGCGCTGGCCGCCGCCCTCGCCGAACAGATGCTCGACGTGGCCACAGTTGCTACAGGTATGCACGGCCATGTTCTCGATGATGCCGAGCACAGGAACCTCAACCTTTTCGAACATATTCAATGCCTTGCGCGCATCCAGCGTGGCGATGTCCTGCGGCGTGGTAACGATCACCGCGCCAGCCACCGGGATCTTCTGCGACAGCGTCAGCTGGATGTCACCGGTCCCCGGCGGCAGATCGATCAGCAGGAAATCCAGGTCGCCCCACAGCGTGTCGTTGAACAGCTGGGTCAGCGCGGAAGTGGCCATCGGCCCACGCCAGATCATCGGGGAGTCGGGCTCGATCAGGAAGCCGATCGACATGGCCTCGACCCCGAACGCCCGCAGCGGCTCGATGGACTTGTTGTCCGGGCTCTCCGGGCGGCCGCTCAAAGCGAGCATGGCCGGCACGCTGGGGCCGTAGATATCGGCATCCAGCACACCGACCTTGGCGCCCAGCGCTTTCAGCGCCAGGGCCAGATTCACCGCCGTGGTGGACTTGCCCACCCCACCTTTGCCCGAGCCAACCGCAATGACATTGCGGATACGCGGATGAGGCGACAGCCCCTTCTGCACTTTGTGGGCACCGCCCAATGTGATCGAACCGCCCACCGTCTTCCTCGTGCTTCGCAGATCAGGGCGGAACTATAGCGTCAAGCGGTCACCCAGGCCCATCAAGGCCTTTGCCGATGAAGGCCTCAAGCCACACGGAGATAAACATTTAGTGACCAATTTCATGAACTTACACCGCACATCCGAGCCGGAAAGACAGTTCTTCTGTCGGCCATCAACAACCGGTTCCAGACAAATGGAACCTTGCTCAAAACAAGGATGACCCCTGGCCGCAATCAAGCCAAGGCCGACAACAACGACTCCATGAGGGAGATGTAGATGGCAAATCACACGTCGCTCAGCCGCACCCCACTGAGCCTGGCACTGACATCAGCGGTTCTCGTTGCAGTAGCTGGACCGGCATTCGCGCAGGACTCCGCTGCCGCTGAAGCCGAAAAGAGCGCCGGGAACACCGAAGCAACCCTGCTTGACCGGATCACGGTTACTGGCTCGCGCATCCATCGCGCCGGCTTCGATACGCTTGAACCGGCTGCTGTTGTCTCCCGTGAGGCCATGGAAGCCTATGGCCAGACCAACCTGATCGATGCACTGACCACGGTGCCGGGCATTTCCGCCGGCGTCAGCTCGCGTAGCAATCAGGCAAGCTTTGGTGCTGGTGTGAACTTTGCCAGTCGCTTCGGCCTGGGTAGCAACCGCCTGCTGACCCTGGTCAACGGCAGGCGCTATGTCACTTCTACACCACCGACCATTTTCGGCGCCGGTGGCGGCTCCGGTATCCAGGTCGACATGAACGCCATTCCCAGCATCATGGTCGACCGCATTGAGAACCTGAGCGTCGGCGGCGCTCCTACTTATGGTTCCGACGCCATTTCCGGTGTCACCAACATCATCCTGCGCGACAGGTTCCAGGGTGCGGAAGTCGAGCTGGGCTACGGCACAACCAGCAAGCAGGACAATGACCGTTACTCGTGGGCGGCCATTTTCGGTACCAATTTCGCCGCCGACCGCGGCAACATCACAATCGCCGCCGAGCTGGACAACAGCGAAGGCGTCAATGCCCTGCAGCGCGACTTCTATCGCAAGGGCTACAGCCTGCAAGCCAACCCGAACGCAGGTCTCGCAGCCAGCTGGCAGCCGGGGCGCACCCCAGCCAATGATGGCCGTATCGATGGTGGCATCCCTTTCAACGCCGGCCCGCGTGATGGCATTGCCGACCAGATATGGATCCGGAACCGCCGTATCGCCAGCATGAGCTTCGGTGGCCTGGTATTGCCCAATATCGCCCGCTACACCCGCGATCCTCTCGGCGCGATTGCCGGCTTCGGCCCGGACAACAAACTGTGGCAGTTCGACAACACCGGCAAGCTCGTCGCGTTCAACCCGGGTACAAGCTACGCCGGCGGCAACGCCTCGGGTGGTGACGGCCTGAATCTCAACGAGACGGTGCCGCTGATCGCCGACCTCGAACGTCGCACCGTCCATGCCAACGGCAGCTTCCAGTTCAACGACGCTGTAAGCGGTTTCTTCGAACTGTCCCGCTACGAAGCCACCGCGCGCGAAACCCTGGACCAGAACACCTACAACGCGATCTCCTTTGGCCGCGCAGGCGTCGACGGCACCGGCGCACTGAGCGGTGCCCTGCTGTTCAAGGCCAACAACCCGTATTTGAGTGAGGAGTCACGCAAGATACTGGCTGACAACGGCATCACCGAGTTTCGCCTGTCGCGCTCCTCGCGCGACCTGAGCATGAACAACGCCAGCACCGACACCCGCCTGACCCGTGCCGTCATCGGCGCCGATGGTTACTTCGTCCTTGGTGATCGCAATTTCAACTGGCAAGCCAGCGTTGTTCGTGGCCGCGGTGACTTCGACTACCTCGGCACCGGCCTGATCCAGCAGAACTTCATCAACGCCATCAACGTCAAGCGCGAGGCTTCGGGCAATATCGTCTGCGACGAAGCCGCCGCCGGCACCACCGTCGACGCCGCCTGTCGTCCACTCAACCTGTTCGGCGAGAAGCAGGCATCGCGCGAAGCGCTGGACTACGTTTCCACCAATACCGTCGCCAAGGCGCAGACGCGTCAAACCGTGTTCAATGTCTCTGCCACCGGCGGCCTGTTCGACTTGCCAGGCGGCGAGTTCGCTGTCGCCGGCGGCTATGAACACCGTCGCGAAGAAGGCTCTTTCACCCCCAGCGAGTATCAGCGCCTGGGTCAGGGCCGCTCGGTGCCGATCCAGTCCGCGCACGGCGAGTACAACACCGATGAAGTGTTCAGCGAGTTACTGGCTCCGCTGTTCAATCCCGAGTGGGGTCTGCAGGGCCTGCATCGTCTGGATATCACCGGCAAGGTTCGCCGCGTTGACAACTCGGTCGCCGGCGGCTTCACGGCCTACACCTACGGCCTGCAGTACGAGCCGTTCGCCGGCATCCAGCTGCGCGGCAACAAGACCCAGTCGATGCGCGCGCCCTCAATCGCCGAGCTGTATACGAACCAGCAGCCCGCCTACTACAACATCCCGGAAGTGTGCTCCACCGCAGCAATTGACGGCGGCAGCAACCCAACCGTTCGTCGCCGCAACTGTGAGGCATTCTTCGCGGCCTATCCGAGCGTGAATCCGTCGTCCTTCGTCGCCTCGCCGACCAACACGCTGGGTTCCAGCAATGGCTACACCGGTCTGAAGAACGAGAAGGCCAAATCGTGGACCGCCGGCATCGTCCTCACCCCGAAATGGCTGAACCGTCTGCGTGTTGCCGCTGACTGGTATGACATCGAAATCACCGATGTAATCACCGCACTCAGCCCAAACGACATCATCACCGGCTGCTTTGACAACCCTAACTTCAACGCCAGCGATGTCGCCAATGCCAACCGCTTCTGCAGCCTGGTTACCCGTGATCCGATCACCGCTGCGGCCACCGACATCAAGACCCAGTTCGGCAATGGCCCGGTCCTGATGTTCCGCGGCTGGACTGCCGAAGTGGACTACCGCCTGGAGATGGACCGCTTCGGCCGCCTGGATCTTGGCTTCTACGGCTACATGCCGAAGAACCGCGGTCAAGCCGCCAATGCGGAGGTCCCATTCGTGGAACAGGTCGGCACCTTCAATGAGCCGAAGCGCCAGTTCCGTTGGACTGCTCAGCACAAGATCGGCAACTGGAGTACAGGCTTCGCGGCGAACTACACCAGCAGCGCACAGTTCAGTCTGGTGGCCACGCCAGAAAGCCGCCAGTACTTCGTCCGTGACAGCTGGGCCACGTGGGATGCGAACATCGGCTACCGTTTCACCGACAACATGCGCCTGAACCTGGCAGTCATCAATCTGGCCGACAACATCGGTCCCTTCCCGTACGTGCTTGACTCGTTGGGCCGGCGCTTCATGCTGTCCATGCGTTACACCTTCCAGTAATGCACTGGATGGGTTTGAAGAGAAAGCCCTGCATTTGCCGGGCTTTCATGATTTCAGGCATCCCCCAGAATTACCCGCGCCGCGTTGTGCCCAGGCGCGCCGGTAACCCCGCCACCCGGGTGCGTACCCGAGCCACAAAGGTACAAACCCGGCAACGCGCCCTTGTACCCTGCCTGACCCAGCATCGGCCGCGCACTGAACAACTGATTCAAGCTCAGCGCACCATGGAAGATGTCGCCACCGATCAAGCCGAAGGTCCGCTCAAGGTCCAGCGGACTCATGATCTGCCGGCCGAGTACTGAAACAGCAAATCCCGGCGCATGTCTATCGACAGTGGCGATCATCAGATCGGCCACTTCTTCGCGATGATCATCCCAGCTGCGCCCATCCGACAGCTGCGGGGCCACGTGTTGGCAGAACAGGCTGGCCACGTGCTGCCCGGGCGGCGCCAATGAATCGTCCAGTGTGCTGGGGATCAGCATCTCGACTACCGGTTCGCGTGACCAGCCATGCTGGCGTGCATCCAGGTAGGCGCGATCCATGTACTCCAGGCTCGGAGCGATGATGATGCCGGCGGTCAGGTGATCACCCTCCCCGGGCAGCACCCTGAACTCAGGCAGCTTCGACAGCGCCACGTTCATGCGGAATGTTCCGGAGCCACAGCGCCAGTTGGCCATGCGCTCCAGCGTAGTCGCCGGCACATCGGCGGGATCGAACAGTCGCTCGTACAACAGCTTCGGATTGACGCTGGCAACGATGGCGCTGCCACGCAGCACCTCGCCATTCACCAGCACCACACCTGCCGCTCGCCCTTGCTCGACAAGTACTTTGCCTACTGCTGCATCGGTACGAATTTCAACACCGGCTTCGACCGCAGCACGCGCCATCGCCTGGGTGATCGCCCCCATGCCACCGATCGCATGTCCCCATGCACCTTTGACGCCATTGCTTTCACCAAACACGTGATGCAACAACACGTAGGCAGTGCCCGGCGCATAGGGGCTGGCGTAGTTGCCGACGATGCCATCGAAGCCGAACAAGGCCTTGATCGGTGCACTTTCAAACCAACGATCCAGGTATTCGGCCGCGGAGATCGTGAACAGATCCATCAACTCCTGTTGCAACCCCGGGTCCAGACGCTGCAGCTGCCGGCCGAGTTGCCCGGCCTTCCATAGTTCAGGCAAGGCACGCAGCCAACTGGTACCGCTGATATTGGGCGGTGCCTGCAGTGCCTGCGCACGCAGCACGTCAGCGAAGATCTCCAAGCGCTGCTCGTACTCGGGCAAGCGTGCCGCATCGCGTGCGGAGAAGCGTGCAACCTGTTCGGCGGTGCGCCCGCCACCGGCCAACAGGTACTCACCGTCGCCCAGCGGCAGGAAGTTGTTGAGCTTGCGCGAGACCACCCGCAGCCCATGCCGTTCCAGCTCCAGTTCGGCGATAACCTTGGGCTGCAGCAGCGACACCGTATAAGAGGCCACCGAGTTGCGGAAGCCAGGATGGAACTCCTCGGTGACCGCGGCACCTCCCACCACCGCACGCCGCTCCAGTACCAATACACGCTTGCCGGCCTTGGCCAGGTAGGCCGCACACACCAGGCCGTTATGGCCGCCGCCGATCAGGATCGCGTCCCACTGCTTGCTCGATGTCTTGGTCATTGCTGCTGTATAGCATTGGCCCATCGCCGCCGCCCATAGGAATACCCCCGCCACGACCCATGACCTTCTACACCCCTTCCTCATCGGTTTCAGGCGTATCTTCCTGCTTCGGCCCCGGACTCCGTGGCCCCACTCATGCTTTGAAACCGGCCCGGAGGCCTTTCCCGTGATCGTTCGCAAACCCCAGATTCTCCTGCTGTCGCTGGCCGTCGCCGCCGTGCTGACCGGTTGCCCCAAGCAGGAAGACAAAGCCCCGGCAGCAGCTCCCGCCGCTGCTCCTGCCGCCGCCAATGAGCTGAAGCTGGACGAATCCAAGCTGCCGGCCTACAACGCCTTCACCGCCGCTGATCTGGATGCCAGCAAGGACGCATGTACCGATTTCAACGGCTACGTGAACGAAAAATGGCTCAATGCCAATGAAATCCCGGCCGACCGCACCAGCTGGGGCGCCTTCACCATCCTCGACGAGCGTTCGGTTGCCGTGCAGCACCAGTTGGCCGAGCAGGCCGCGGCGATGAAGAACGCCACCGGCATCGAGAAGATCGTCGGCGACTTCTGGGCCGCCGGCATGGACGAAGCCAAGATCAACAGCCTGGGCATCACCCCGCTGAAGGCCGATCTGGCCGCGATTGATGGCCTGCAGGACACCGCCGCGCTGGCTGATTACCTGCGCAGCACCGCTGCCAAGGGCGAGAACTTCCTGTTCGGCTTCGGCCCGGAAGCAGACTTCAAGAACTCGACCATGAACATGGCCTACGCCAGCCAGGGCGGCCTGGGTCTGCCGGACACCACCTACTACACCGATGCCAGCAAGGCCGACAAGCTCAACGCCTACAAGGCCCACGTGGCCAAGGTGCTGGAACTGAGCGGCGTGGCCGCGGCCGACGCTGCCAAGCAGGCCGAGGACGTGATCAAGTTTGAAACCCGCCTGGCCAAGGCCTCCAAGTCCAGCGTTGAGCTGTCGCGCGACGTCTCGCTGTACTACAACCCGGTCACCGTGGCTGATGCCGACAAGCTGACCCCGAACTTCAGCTGGACCGCGTTCTTCCAGGCCCAAGGCATTGCCGCGCCGGAGAAGTTCTCGCTGGCGATGCCGGCCTTCCACGCGGAAGTGAGCAAGATGCTGGCTGACACCGACCCGGCAGCCTGGCGCGCCTACCTGCGTTTCCACACCGTGGACGGCGCCGCACCGTACCTGAGCAATGAGTTCGTGCAGGAGAACTACGCGTTCTACGGCAAGGAACTGAACGGCCAGAAGGAAATCAAGCCGCGCTGGAAGCAGGTCCTGGGCACCATTGAGAACGACGCTGGCGATGCCTTCGGCCAGATGTACGTCAAGGTCGCCTTCTCGCCCGAGTCCAAGGCCAAGATGGAGGAGCTGGTCAAGAACCTGGCCGGCGCGCTGAAGGACCGCATCCAGAACCTGACCTGGATGAGCGACGAAACCAAGGCCAAGGCCATTGCCAAGTGGGAGACCTTCACTCCGAAGATCGGTTACCCGGACAAGTGGCGTGACTGGAGCGGCCTGAGCACCACCCACG
Source organism: Stenotrophomonas sp. STEN021 (assembly GCF_056760175.1). Taxonomy (NCBI): domain Bacteria; kingdom Pseudomonadati; phylum Pseudomonadota; class Gammaproteobacteria; order Lysobacterales; family Lysobacteraceae; genus Stenotrophomonas; species Stenotrophomonas sp. STEN021. The sequence goes on from NZ_JBRREH010000019.1 coordinate 47,341, forward strand.
ATGACTATCTGGGCAACGTGCGCGCTGCCAACGCGTTCAACTACAAGTGGGCACTGGCCAAGATCGGCCAGCCGGTCGACAAGACCGAGTGGGGCATGACCCCGCAGACCGTCAATGCCTACTACAACCCGCTGCAGAACGAGATCGTGTTCCCAGCCGCCATCCTGCAGCCGCCGTTCTTCGATCCGAATGCCGACGACGCCTTGAACTACGGCGGCATCGGTGCGGTCATCGGCCACGAAATGACCCACGGTTACGACGATCAGGGCAGCCGTTTCGGCCCGACCGGCAACTTCGAGAACTGGTGGACCCCGGCAGACTCCAAGGGCTTCTCAGGCCTGACCGGCAAGCTGGTCAAGCAGTTCAACGAGTACAAGGTGGGCGACCAGCACGTCAATGGTTCGCTGACCCTGGGCGAGAACATCGCCGACCTGGGTGGCCTGGCCACGGCCTACGACGCCCTGCAGAAGGCCTCGGCCGGCAAGGAAGACGCAAAGGTTGACGGCTTCACCCGCGACCAGCGCTTCTTCTTCAACTGGGCCACCGTGTGGCGCACCAAGTACACCGCCGAAAACGCCAAGGTCCGCCTGGCCACCGACCCGCACGCCCCGGCGCAGTTCCGTGCCATGGGTGCGCCATCGAACCTGCCGACCTTCGCTGCTGCGTTCCAGTGCAAGGCCGGTTCGCCGATGGTTCGCACCGGCGACAAGCAGGTAGTGATCTGGTAATCGCTGCCCCGCAGTGAGACCCGAAGAAGGCCCGGCATTGCCGGGCCTTCTTCTTTCCAACGTTTTGTAGGAGCGGCGTAAGCCGCGAAGCTGACCAGACCCAAAGCACCAGGAATCAACGCAATCCCGACGGTGCTGACTGTTTCACTGCAGTGGCTTCGCGGCTTGCGCCACTCCTACAGAGTCGCGGGCTTCGCTGGTGGGAACGGCATCAGCCGCGAAACCCGCACGCCATCAGATTGCAACCATCAATAGCAGCCTCCGCACCACCAGCTTCGCGGCTCACGCCGCTCCTACAACCACCGGTTTTGATGCAGTACCCAATTCCGTGCCCTGCCCCGGCACCATTCCGCCGCCAGCTTGTTAAACTCCGCCCACTTTGTCCTTCTGCGGATATGCACCACATGCCCAACGTTCGCCCACTTACCCTGGCCCTGGCCTTCTCCCTGGTGACCGTGCTGTCCACCAACGATGCGCAGGCCGCCCGCAAGAAGCCTGCGGCACGGGCACCGGCAGTGAGCGCAGCCTGTACGGATTTCTACGAAACCACCAACAGCAACTGGCTCAAGGCCAACCCGGTGCCGCAGACCGGCGCGGTCAGCGCCCTCGGTACGCTGGCCGACAACACCCGCACCCAGCAGCGCCAGTTGCTGGATCGGTCGATGACCGCCCCGCAGGGCAACGTACAGAAGCTGCTCGGCGACTTCTGGGCCAGCGGCCTGGATGAGGCAGCGGTGGAAGCCGATGGCTCCAAACCGATCGCCCCGCTGCTGACCCGCATCAACGCCATCAAGAAGGCCAAGGACATCCCCGCCTCAATCGCCGCACTGCACCAGGTCGGCATCCCGGTGGCGTTCAACTTCGCCCCGGACGTGGACCTGAAGGCGCTGGACCGCCACATCGGCTACTTCATGCAGGGCGGCACCGGCCTGCCGGACCCGGCGTTCTACACCCGTACCGATGCCGACACCGTCGCGCTGATGGGCCGCTACCGGGCCTATGTGAAGCAGATCCTGGCGCTGACCGGCACCCCGGCCGCGCAGCTTGATGCCGAATCGGCGCTGGTCATCCAGCTGGAAACCGAGCTGGCGCGCAGCGCCCACTCGGTGGCCGATATCAACAACCCGTTCAACAACTACGCGCCGGTCTCCACCAAGGACCTCAACAGCCGCTACCGCAACCTGCAGCTGGACGCCTTCCTGAAGGCGCAGGGCGTGAACGACGATCTGGTTTCGCTGGCCGACCCGGCCCTGTTCCAGCAACTCAACGGCATGGTCAACAGCCTGCCGGCCAATCAGTGGAAGGCCTATCTGCGCTGGCGCGTGGGCGACTCGATGGCACCGTACCTGTCCAAGGCCTACCGTGACGCCGAGTTTGAATTCCGCGGCCGCGTGTTGCGTGGCCAGACCATCGCGCCATCGCGTCCGGACGCCGTGCTCGACGCCATCAACGTCGCTGCCGGCCCGATGCTGGGTCACGAATACGCCGCGTCCTATATCAACCGTGACACCCGCCGCCAGGCCGGCATCATGGTCGACCAGGTCCGTGAAGCACAGATCGCCGCGGTCAAGCGCAGCAGCTGGCTCAGTGCCGAGGCCAAGACCGAAGCCGAAGCCAAGCTGGCCGCGATGAAGATCGAGATCGGCACCCCGCTGCGCGACCTGGACTACACCGTACAGCCGATGGGTCGCGGCAGCTTCGGCGGCAACATCCTGATCGCTTCCACCTGGCGCCACGCCCAGGAAATGAAGCGCATCGGCAAGGGCAATGCCGACCGCCGCTGGGACGTGCTGCCGCAGCAGCCGTCGATCGCTTACGACATCGCCCAGAACCGTTTGATCGTGACTGCTGCCGCACTGCAGGGCCCGATCTTTGCCAGCAACGCCAGCAATGCCGAGAAGTTCGGCGCCTTCGGTGGCCTGGTGGCGCATGAAATCAGCCGCGCCATCGACGTCAAGGGCGCGATGATCGACGCCAGGGGCGAGCTGCGCAGCTGGTGGACGCCAGCCGACAAGAGCGCCTGGACCCTGCTCGGCAACCGCGTCGCCGCGCAATACAGCGCCTACCCGTTCCCGGGCGTCAAGGACGCCAAGGTCAATGGCGAGCTGACCCGCGACGAGAACATGGCTGACCTGTCGGGCATGGAAATCGCGCTGGAAGCCTTCAGTGCCGCACAGGCCGATGCCAAGCCGGCCGACAAGCAGGACTTCTTCAAGGGCTGGGCCAGTCTGTGGGCACAGCAGCTGTCACCGAACGAAGCCGTGCAGCGCCTGCGTACCGACGTGCGCGCGCCAGGCCGTTGGCGCAGCAATGCTCCACTGTCCAACCTGCCGGAGTTTGGCGCCAGCTTCAGCTGCAAGCCGGGCCAGCCGATGCAGCGCACCGACGCCGAGCAGATCAGGATCTGGCGTTGATGCGGAATTGAAGGAAGCAAAAAGGCGCGGATTCCGCGCCTTTTTGCGTTTTCACTGTAGTGGGGGGGGGGGGGGGGGGGGGGGGGGGGGGGGGGGGGGGGGGGGGGGCGGGGGGGGGGGGCCGCGGGGGCGGGGGGCGCCGCCGCCGCCCGCCCCGCCGGCCCCCCCCGCCCCCCCCACTACGGTCTTGTTATTTGACCCGGCGCAGGTGCGGGCCGCGCTTGTTGAACGGCGGTTGCCCGCGCCAGTAGCGGATCAGCAACCAGCCAAACAGCATGCCGCCCAGGTGGGCGAAGTGGGCCACGCCAGGCTGCCAACCGGTAAAACCCAGCAACAGCTCAATCGCACCGAACACGACCACGAAAGTACGCGCCTTCATCGGGATAGGCGGGAACAGCAACATCACCCGCTGGTTCGGGAACAACATGCCATAGGCCAACAGCAGGCCGAACACGCCACCAGAGGCACCCAGTACCGGGTTGTACTCACCGGCAAACGCCGCCACCAGCAACTGGCACAGACCGGCGCCAACCACGCAGACCATGTAATAGGTCAGGAAGCGTTTCTCGCCCCAGGTTGCCTCCAACGGCGCGCCGAACATGAAAAGCGCCAGCATGTTGAAGAACAGATGGCCGAAACTGCCATGCAGGAAGCCATAGCTCAACAGCTGCCACGGTTCGAAACCAGGCGAATCAGCGAAGAACTGCTGCGAGCCCAAGGGCCACAGCATCAGTTGGGTAAAGATGCCAGCCGTCTGTGGAAGCTGCTGCAGCAGGAACAGGACGACGTTGGCGATCAGCAGCGTCTGGGTGATCTTGGGTAGGCGCGGGAACATGGTGGCATCCGGGGAAACTGGCTACATCATAGCCGCAGCGGCTAGCCCGGGCCCCAGATCGCCTCGTCCAGGCTGCGCGCCGGTCTGGGCCGTTTCACCCGGCCGTTCTCTACCGCCACGCCCTCGGCCCGCAGCCTTTGACTCTGTTCGCGCCAACCGCGCGAGCCCTCGGGCATGGCGATGCGGCCATCCGAGCGCAGCACCCGGTGCCAGGGCAGCTCCGGATCGTCATTGCTGCCCAGCAGACGCGCCACCAACCGGGCCCTGCCAGGCAGTCCGGCCTTGGCCGCGACTTCGCCGTAGCCAAGCACCTGCCCGCGTGGGATGGCACGGATGGCTTCAAGGATGCGCGCATGACCGGCGGCGGCACTGGCCTCGTGACTCATCGTTTCTTCGCCACGCCGCTGCCCACCAGCAGCACGCCCAGCAGCACCAGCACCGTCCCGGCGCTTTGCCAAATTCCCATCGGTTCGTCGAGCAGCCATACACTGAGCACAATCGTGGAAACCGGCCCCAGCATACTCACCTGTGCGGCCAGCGAGGAACCAATCCGCTTGACCCCGATCATGATCGCCAGCACCGGCAAGACGGTACAGACCGTACCGTTGAGCAGCGACAGCCAATACACCGGCGGCGCGTATTCCCACAATGCAGCCCACGGCTGGAACAGCAGGTACTGGCCGATGCACAGCACGCAGGCCACCATGCTGGCGTAAGCGGTCAGGCGCACCGCGCCGATCCGTACCACCGCCTGGCCACTGCCGAACAGATACACCGCGTAACTGAGCGCACTGGCGAACACCAGCGCCGAGCCGATCAGGGTACGCCGGCCTTCAAGCTGGATGTCATGGCCGAAAGCCAGCAATACGCCGAGGTAGCTGACCAGCAAGGCCGCCACCTGGATGCGGGTGGGCCGCTGCTTGAGCACCACCAAGGCGATCAGCACCACCAAGGTGGGGCTGAGATACAGGATCAGCCGTTCCAAGGTGGCACTGATGTATTGCAGGCCGAGGAAATCCAGATAGCTGGACAGGTAATAGCCGCTGAAGCCGAGCAGCAGGACCCGCCAACGATCACCGATCGACAGCGGCTGCGCGCGCCTCCCCGCCCACATACCCATGGCGATGAAGAACGGGAACGCGACCATCATCCGCAGCGCAAGCAAGGCAGTGGCGTCGGCACCATGCCGGTAGGCGAGCTTGACGATCACCGCCTTGCCGGACGCGGCGATGGCACCGGTGGCGGCCAGCAACAGACCGCTGATCAACAGGCGGCGAGAGCTGGTGGGCAATAGTGGCGCGGCCATGGCGGGCTCGCGCTTGGCTGGGACAGTCACGGTGTTACGGCATCCGGGGGAGATGGCTTTCCATTATGGGCGCTGCGGGATTTGGACGTGGCTGCCGGGTAGGACCAAGGGCTCTACCGGAGCAGAAGCAAGGTCAACGGCCCCCCTCGCCAACCCTGCCCTTGCCTATGGCAAAAGGAGGTAGCAAACGCATTGTCGGCATCTTCAGGATCAGCCTCCTCCCTTGCGCGCAGCGCAGGGGAGGATTGAGGAGGGGTGCTTTCACGCTGTTGCTCCAGCCCCCTCACTTCAACGCATCAAAACAACTTCCTCAGCCGAAGTCGGATGAATCGCCACCGTGTCTTCCATCTGCCTGCGCGTCACCCCGGCCTTCACTGCCACCGCAAACCCTTGCAGGATTTCGTCGGCTCCATCGCCCAGCAGGTGGATGCCAACCACCTTTTCATCCTCTCCAGCACAGACCATCTTGAACAGGCTGCGCACCTCGCCCTGCCCCAACGCCTGCAGCATCGGCCGGAAGCGGCTGTAATAGGTGTTCACCTTGCCAAAGCGCTTGCTCGCCTCTTCCTCGCTCAGGCCGACACTGCCCAGCGGCGGATGCGCGAACACAACGCTGGGAACATTCTCGTAGTCGAGCCTGGCCTCAGCCTGCCCGCCCAGCACGCGATCCATCAACCTGCGCGCCGCTGCAATCGCAACCGGCGTCAGGGTCACCCGGCCGGTAACGTCGCCAACCGCATAGATGCCCGGCACCGAGGTGTTCTGGTAATCGTCCACTTCGATCTGGCCCTTCTCGCCCAGCCTCACGCCAGCCTGCTCCAAACCAAGCCCCTTTGTGTTCGGGCCACGCCCGGTAGCGAAAAGCACCGTATCGAACACAGCCTGTTCCGGGCCGTTGTGCAACTGCGCGCGGATCTGTTGCTGCTGCCGCTGCAGCGCCTCCAGCTTGCAGCCGAAGTGCAACTCTACGCCCTGCTGGCGCAGGTTCTCCGCCAGCTGATCCGATACTTCCGCGTCAAACTTGTCCAGCAAGCGCTGCCCACGTACCAGCAAGGCAACCTCGCTACCCAAGGCACGTAATACGCCGGCAAGTTCCACCGCGATATAGCCACCGCCTACCAGGGCAACGCGATCCGGCCGCGCCTGCAACGCGAAGAAATCATCCGAAACACCACCCAACTCTGCGCCCGGCAACTCGGGCTTGAGCGGATGCGCGCCGGTAGCAATGACGATGTGCCCGGCACGGAACTGGGTTCCATCCTCGCATTGCACCGTATGCGGATCGATCAGATGCCCGCGGTTGCTGATACGCACGACACCGGTTTCATCAAGCCGCTGCTGATAACTGGCATGGATATTGGCGATGTACCGCTGGCGTCGATCCAACAAGGTCGACCACGCCAAGGCCGGTTCGGCCGGCACATCGAAACCGATCTGGCGTGCCAATCCAATACGCTCAGCCAGATCCGCGGCCAACCACATCGCCTTCTTCGGCACACAACCCACGTTGACGCAGGTGCCACCCAAGGGTGCCGGCTCCAGCATCGCCACTTTGGCGCCGTAGGATGCTGCGCGGAACGCAGCTGCCAAGCCACCCGAGCCGCCCCCCAACACCACCACGTCGTAGTTGCGCGCACTCATTGGAAGCGCTCCGCGCGATACGGCGCAGGGTCGATTGCGGGCGTTTGCCCGGTTATCAAATCAGCCATCAGTTGTCCGCTCCCACTGCTCATGCTGATGCCGAGCATGCCATGACCAGCTGCTAGCCATATGTGAGCATGCGCAGGCGAACGCCCCAGTATCGGCATGTCATCCCAGGTCATCGGCCGCCAGCCATACCAGCGTTCATGGATGAACTCGCCGATTGGATGGCGCAGGTACTGCCGCGCAGCCTGCTCCAGTGCCTGCAAGCGGGTCCGGTTCAAACGGCGGTCCTGCCCGGAGAACTCCATCGTGCCTCCCAGGCGCATCTGCTCAGCCCAGCCAATCACAAATACCGAACGATCCTTCAGCACCACCGGCCGGCTCGGCACCTGCACCGGGCAGCTGCCAGTGATGGAGTAGCCCTTGCCTGCCTGGATCGGGACGCGCAGCCCCAACTTGGCGGCCAGCGGTGGAGACCACGCGCCGGTCGCCAGCACCAGCTCAGCGGCGGTGCGGGCACCTCGATTGGTATGCACGCGCGCGCCATGCTCGTACGGCTCGAAGGATTGCACCGCGCAGTGTTCTTCGATCTGCACGCCGCGCGCACGCAGTACCCGCCCCAGTTCGGCGGTGTAACGGTCCGGGCGCAGACTGGCATCGCCCGGAAAGCGGATCGCGCCGACCACGCCATCATTGAAGGCGGGCTCAGCGTGAATGTAATCGCTGCCGTCGATGATCTCGGTGGCGATGCCAAGGTCTCCCAAGGCGCCGCATTCGGCTGCATAGGCATCGAAATTGCATTGCTGGCGGAACACATAGTCCAAGCCCTTCTCGGCGAACTCGCAGTCCAGCTGGTAGCGCTGCACCCAATCGGCCAGACGGCGCCGCGAATCGTTCAACAATGCGGCACGCCCGTGCGCGCTGTGCAGCCAGTCCTGTCGATTGCAGCGTGCAGCGAACTTCAGCAGCCAGCGCCAAAGCGCAGGATCAAGACGTGGCGGGATATACAGCGGCGCCTGCGGCGACAGCATCCAGCGCAGTGCGCGCAGCGGTACACCAGGTGCGGCCAGCGGTGGCGCATGACTGGGAGTGATGGTGCCGCAGTTGCCGTGCGAGGTTGCGCCACCCAATGGGCCCGCATCAACCACCCGCACCTGCCGACCAGCTTCGGCAAGCGCCAAGGCGGTGGCAAGGCCGGTGGCGCCGGCGCCAACAATGAGGACATCATCTTTGGGAGAGTTCACCCGGCCATTTTATTGCCGCCGCTGCTTCAGCGTCGCAGTGGTGGCAATTGCAAGTATGTGAACGCCCGCCACAGCCACTCCACCGGCCCGTACTGGAAGCGCTGCAGCCATACCCGGCTCAGCACTACCTGCACAGCGAACAGGCCGGCAGCAAACAGCAGCTGCGATGCGCGCCCCATCTGCTCGAACCAAGCCAAACCATAGCCATAGAAGACAAGGGTGCAGGCCAGGGACTGCCCCAGGTAGTTGCTCAAGGCCATGCGCCCGGCCGGCGCAAGCCACTGCAGATGGCGACTCCAGCGCACGCCCCAGGCCAGATAGCCAAGACACATCAGCAAGCCGGCGATGGCAGTCAGTGCATAGGCAGCCGCGCTGCGCATGTTGAATTGTCCCGGGGCGTTGTAAGGCAGCACCCAAACGCTCAGCAACATCACCACCAAGCCGATCGGCAGCAACAACCAGCGCAAGCCGGCCCACAAGCGCGGGTAGCGTCCGGGCTCGGCAATGGCACCACTGCGCGCGAACCAAGCGCCGATCAGGAACATGCCCAGCACCTGCGGGCCAACAACCAGCAACGCCCCCAAGGAAGCCGCGACGTCATGCAGGCGCTGCGCGACCGCCTGCAGATAACTGCCATGCCCGTACGCCTGGCGCTGCGCTTCGATCGCGCTCGCTGCGGCGGAGGCCTGCGCGCTGGCAGCATCGGCGGGCGCAAACTGCATCAAGGCGCCCAGCAACAACATCAGTACAGCTGCGCCCATATAGGCCATCGTTCCCAGCGCCGGCAGCCAACTGCGTGGCGCCTCACGGAACGCCAGCAATACGAAAGACAGCAGCGCGTAGGCGACCAGGATGTCACCGGACCACAGCAACAGCGCATGCAGCACGCCGATGATCAGCAGGCCAAGGCTGCGACGCAGATAGAAGCGGGTGAAGTCGCGCCCTGCAATTGCCGCCCGCTGCGCCATTACCGCGAAGCCGGCACCGAACAGCAACGAGAACAGCGTAAAGAACTTGCCCTGCACGAAGATGTAGACGAAGGCGTCGGCCCAGTAGTCGCGGCCCAGCCAATGCGGATCGATGCCGGTGAAGGACATGTCCAGCGGACCACTGAAGGCCTCCATGTTCATCAGCAGAATGCCGAACAAGGCAAAGCCACGCAGCACATCCAAGCTGGCGATGCGTTCATTGGCCGCCACAGGCTGGAAAGCAGAAGTAGACAACGACGACATCCTTCAGCGACAGGTGCGCGATTAGAGCACGCCGGAACAATGTAGTGCCGAGCCATGCTCGGCAGAGGCTTGCCCTGCGATCTGTAGTGGGGGGGGCGGGGGGGGGGGGGGGGGGGGGGGGGGGAGCTTTGGGGGGGGGGGGGGGGGGGCGGGGGGGGCAGGCCGCCACGCCGCCGGGGCGGCGGGGGGGGGGGGGGGGGGGGGGGG
>NZ_JBRREH010000020.1:0-55578 GCF_056760175.1 Stenotrophomonas sp. STEN021
CCCCCCCCCCCCCCCCCCCCCCCCCCCCCCCCCCCCCCCCCCCCCCCCCCCCCCCCCCCCCCCCCCCCCCCCCCCCCCCCCCCCCCCCGCCCCCCCCCGCCCCCCCCCCCCCCCACAACCTCACCAGCAGACTCACGCCCGCCCTGCGGCCAGAAGTCGAAGTACTCCATCATCACCCCCTGCATCACGGTAGATGGACTTGCTGGATGTGAACCGTGCCGGCAGCTGCGGAAAGATCCATCTCCCACCGCAGCTGCCAACCCAGCATCACCAGCCCAGCTTCAAGCCGATCTGGCCAGCCACGTCACGATGACCCTCGCCCCCCCGCTGGTAACCCACTTGCCCCCAGCCGCTCCAGCCCTTGCCCAGCTCCATCTGCACGCCTGCCTTGGCTTCATACACGCTGCCTGGCAGGTCATGGTTTAGGCGCTCCTGGTCCATCATTACGCTGGCAGTTGCCCCGCCCGACCACCAGTTGATCGCCACGAAAGGCTGCACACGGTTGTGCTCGTTGCCAAGCTCGCGGCCGTACAAGCGTGCACCCACGCGCGCGGTGGTATCGCGCAGCCTGCGATTGCGCACCAAGGTGCCATTGGCTTCCCGCACATCACCGCTGCTGAAGCCGGTATGGATCACCTGCACCTGCGGTTCGAGGTAGACATCATGGCGCTTGCCGGCATGCAGCTGGAACGCACGGCCGGTCTCCAGCGACAGCGACCAGGAGCGCGCGTCGTACTGCTCACGCCCCAGATAGCTGCCCTTGACCGTATTGTCGAAGCGCGCGTACTGCGCGACCACGTCCACATACGCACCAGGTGCGCCATCAGCCTGCTGGAACCACGTTCCGTACAGGCCCGTCATGCTGCCCTTCACCGTACCAGTGGCGCGGTGATGGGAAACAAGTGATATAGCCTCGGTAGTGGCGCGGCCATACCCCCCCATCACACCGATGTGGACACTGCCCTCACCCACGGCGAGCCGCTTTTCCGCCCCCAACTGGACAACATCGGTCTGCACACGCAGATCGATCTGGCCGCCGACGGTTCCCGCATCCAGCGTGCTGGTCTGGGTACGCGCCCACACGGCGTGGCCGTGATCGTCGGTTTTGCCAGCATTGAGATGCTGCTCGCCGACACGGTCGTGCATGGTGCTACGGAACATCCGCAGCACCGCGATCTGGTTGCCCAGATAAGCACCCGGCTCGGGCCGCAGAACCGGCGCCGGCGGAACCACTACACCTGGGCCTACCGGCGGCAGCGGATCAACTGGATCTACCGGGTCCACTGGATCAACTGGATCAACTGGATCGACCGGATCAACCGGATCAACCGGATCGACAGGATCGACAGGATCAACCGGGTCTACCGGATCGACTGGATCGACTGGATCGACCGGGTCTACCGGGTCTACCGGGTCTACCGGATCGACTGGATCAACCGGGTCTACCGGGTCTACCGGGTCGACTGGGTCAACCGGCGGCAACTCCGAGCGCAGATACCAACCACCATCATCCGGCGTATCGCGAGCGCCCTGGTACAACCAGTATTCGTACAACCCGGCCACCGCACGGCCCTGCATCTCAAACACGCCCCGCGATGCGCCATTCACTGCAATCAACTGAATGCCGTTCTGGGTCACGCCACCGGCGCCACCGACATTGTTCACCTGCAGCCAGCTGTGGCCGCTGGTATCACCTTCGACCACCATTCGATCGGTCAGTGAATCATCGTCTCCAAGTACGGTATTCATCTGCAACACGCCGCCATTGCCGACGTAATCACCATGCACGGTCAGGACCGTACCTGGCATCGCCTCCGCCCCTCCGAACGCTACCGTGCCGGCATTGTTCAGACTCGCAACACTCTGACTGAAGCCGCCCAGCTGCAACTGCGCGCCTTCGGCTACAAGATGGTGCGAGACCGCACTGAGCGCACCGGCCGAACCAGCCCGCAACGTGCCCGCCAAAACCGAGGTCGCGCCACGATAATCATTCTGCGCCAACAACGTGGTCACGCCATCAGCCAGCGAATTGATTGCCAGTGAACCACTGAGTGTGGGCGCGAACGCGGTGACATCGGTGTGGTTGAAATTGACCATGGCCACGCCATCGCCGCCTTCGACCGCGATGGCGTCCAGCCAGCCGGCCATGCCACCGTTGCCGATGTTCAAGATTCCAATAGAACCCACCGCTGCGGCCAGCAGCAGCTTGTCAGCACCAACCGTGCCTCCCTCGGCAATGGTCAACACGCCATCACCCGCAGCACCCACGTTCAAACGTCCCGCATTGCTCCAGGTTGCATCTTCACCGATTACGTTCGCGATGCCTTCGCTACCGGCGAGGTGACCCAGCATTGCGCTGCCACTGCTGACCGTACCACCGGCTGCGACGTCGAGCATGCCCTTGCCAACTTCACCGATGGAGAGGTTGCCAGTGCTTTCCCAGCGTGCATCTGCACCGGACACCGTCGCGCTACCTTCGCTGCCGGCAAACATGCCCATCCATGCATCGTCGTTGCTTACCGTGCCGCCGGCAGCAACGTCGAGCGTACCTTTGCCGCGACCACCAACACCCAGGTTGCCGCCTGCATTGAAGCGCGCATCCGCTCCAGCAACCGTGACCACGCCTTCGCCAGAGGCGAGTTGCCCCAACAACACATTGCCACTGTTGAGCGTGCCGCCTGCGCCGATGTCGACCTTGCCCTGGCCGGCTTCGCCCACGGTCAGGTTGCCGGCATTGGTCCACGCTGCATCCGCACCAACGACCGCCACGCTGCCTTGGCTGCCCGCGAACTTGCCCACCGTGGCGGAAGCGCTGTGGACGCTACCGCCCTCGGCGATGCTCAATTCGCCCATGCCATACGCACCGACAGTCAGCCCGCCGTCGGCATGCAGTTCGCCACCATTGGATACATCAACATGGCCCACAGCAGAGGCCGCATTACCTAGAATTACCTGACCGCCAGCCGACACAACGCCCGCGCCAGCGACGTGCACCTGGCCCTGACCGGCTTCGCCGACAACGAGTTTTCCAGCACTTTCCCAGCGCGCATCTGCACCGGACACCGTCGCACTGCCTTCACTGGCGGCAAACATGCCCATCCATGCATCACCGTTGCTGACCGTACCGCCAGCACCCATATTGAGCGCCCCCTTGCCGCGGCCGCCAATGCCAAGGTTGCTACCCGCATTGAAGTGCGCATCCGCTCCAGCAACCGTGACCACGCCTTCGCCATCGACGAACTGCCCCAACAGCGTATTGCCGCTGCTGACCATGCCGCCGGCACCGATTTCCACACTACCCTTACCGTACTCACCCACGGTCAGGTTACCGGCATTGATCCAGCGTGCATCCGCACCGGTGACCGTCACCCTGCCATGACTGCCCCAAAGCTTGTCGTCCCAGACCAACCGCCCCAACACCGCACTGCCGCTACTGACCGTGCCGCCGGCACCGATTTCCACAGCGCCCCGACCGTATTCACCGACGGTCAGCTTGCCCGTATTGCTCCAGCTTGAATCCTTGCCTGAAACGGTGACCAGGCCGTAGCCCAGTTCATAATCACCCAGATTTGCGCTAGCACTGGCAAGAGTGCTCCCGTCATAAACGTAAACGAACCCTTTGCCTGACTCGCCAACAAGCAGGTGCTCGCCAGCAATCATGCTGCTGCCACCGTACATATAAGCGTAGGCGTTTGACTCTGCGCTCACTGAGATCGTCTGCCCCGAGACCCGGGCGGCGTCATCCAGATGAAGTACTCCACGATGGATGGTCAGATCGTCGGTAACTGTCCAGTTGGCCCCTTCGCCGATAACCGAGACAGTTCCCCTGCTCAGGTAGTAGCGACCTACGATGCCGCTACTGCTGACAACAGATGAACCAGCGCCAATATGCAGCGTTCCTACACCCTCTCCACCAACCAGCAGGCGTTCACCAACAAGCAATCGAGCGCCTGTTGAGAGGTCCACACTACCGCTGCCATACATCGCCCCGAGAGTAAGGTCACCACCAACCGAGACGGCAGATTCCCCGGAGATATCGAGCGCGCCGATGCTCCCGTAGCCAACGGTGAGACTACCGTTGCTGCGCCACTCCGAACCGCTGCCGGCAACGTTCATCTCGCCATATGCGGTATCGCCCACGCGCGACGCCAAGACCTTGGCGTCCTCCATGATCACCTTGCCGCCATTTTCGATATTCAACCGGCCCGTGCCCTCAGCCCCAACCATCATCCAGGCGCCGTCCATCTTCCAGAGGCTGCCTGGACCACTGACGAGCACTTGACCATCTCCCCCCTCCCAGGCCCCGATATAGGCATATGTCCCGTTCCGAACGAAGCCTCCATTGGCAATCGTCAAGCTACCTTCATGCGTAGTACCCACCAAGAGCGCATTCTCGACTTCGAGCCTTGACCCCTCACCAGTGACAATCACCTCGCCTCGCGTCACCGCTGGCGACCACCAGTTCATGCCTATATCCAAGTCTGAATAAATGCTGGTTGGGCCAATCACACCAAACAGCTGGGCGCCATCAGAGACCGTCAATCTGCCGATACCGGCCTGACCGACAGCAATGCTCCCATCAACAGTTAGCGAAGAGGCAGCTCCTGACAGAACATAGTCAGAGTCGACTATGAGGTCGTACGCCGTCGCCGGGCAGGTGAAACCAGCGGCGACGCCCGCGACGATCATGCCGACACGGCGCGCGCCACGCCCTCGCCGTGGCGCCAGCTCCGAGGCGACCGCACACTGCCCGGTTTGAGGGTTGCGGATAATGCGGAAGATACGATTCATGCCAGCGCCACTGAAAGAAAGTGCGCGGATGATCAGCGGCCTGCAGCCGCGCTTACATCAGACAAGTCTCAAATCTGAAACCAGCTGTTTTTTCGCACGGGAAATGCCCATTTTTTCCGCCAAACTGAACTGCTGCTTCAGTCTTCAAAGGGTGCGGACTGCTTGTTTGTTGGCCCGCGCGCAGCTCATATAGACAGATAATCGCTGTGTTCCGCTGGCAGCATTGATTCCAATCAATGAGAACTGTTTCATCGGATTGGCTGGCAGTAGATGTCTGGATTGTCACACGGCATTGGCGCAACGCTTCAGTGGCTATCGTCGCCATGCTCAGGGACGAGCGAGTGCTCATGAAAGAAGACCGGCGATGTGAATCATCGCCGGTCTTCTGCAGTGCCAAGGTCATGCGTGTGCAGCAGGAGCAGCTTTCGCCGCCGTGGTTGAAGCGAACGGATGATCTATCTGCTTCGCGGCCCACGCCGGTCCCACAACCCCGTCAATCCGCCTTCGGCTTCAGCAGCAGGTCCTGGAAGTCGAAGCTGAAATCGGTCAGCGAGGACACTGCCTGCATGCGCACCTCACGCACCTTGCCGTCCGGGTCCAGGCTGAAGTTGACGAAGGCATCGGCGTTGAGCGAGCGATTGTCCCAGCGCACGATGAAGGTATCGTGCTGCCAGTGCTCCATCGTGCCGACCAGATCGGCGGTCGCACCGAAGCGCAGGCGCAACTTGCCGCCCTGCTGTTCGACCAACACATCGCCGTACCAGGCATCGCCATAAGTGCCTGCATACTTGGCCAGCGGCAGCGACGGTTTGCTCTTGGCATCGCGCGCCGCCACATGCTTGTCCCAGCCTTCATCGGCATTGCCCTGCGCCTTGGCCACGCCAGCGGCATACGCAGCCACCCAGTCATTACCCTGCGCGCCGAGCATGGCATCGAGCACGCTCATGGTGATCGCATTGAAGGCGGCACCGGATTCCTGGTTGGTCAGCACCACCACGCCGAGGTTCTGCTCAGGTACCAGGGTCAGGCGCGACACCTGGCCCGGCCAGCCGCCGGTATGCCAGACCAGCTTCTGCCCGTGGTAGTCGCTCAGGCTCCAGCCTTCACCGTAACCGGCGAAATTCGGCCGTGCCGGTGCCAGCTCGGGCACCGACGGCTTGGGCACCACCTGCGGAATCTGCATCTGCCACATCTGCTGCTGGGTTTTCTCGGTGAACAGCGGCGTGCCATCGGCGAGCTTGCCTTCGGCCAGCTGCACGTTC
Organism: Stenotrophomonas sp. STEN021; assembly: GCF_056760175.1. Lineage (NCBI taxonomy): Bacteria > Pseudomonadati > Pseudomonadota > Gammaproteobacteria > Lysobacterales > Lysobacteraceae > Stenotrophomonas > Stenotrophomonas sp. STEN021. Next base: position 6,054 of record NZ_JBRREH010000020.1, read on the forward strand.
ATCCACTTGGCCAGGTCGTGCACGCTGGAATAGATGCCGCCGGCACCGGCGTTGTTGGACCAGGTCAGCGGCGGCACCGGCCGCAGGTCCTTGAAGTCGTACTTGGCGTGGCCGACGGCGGCCTTGTCACCGGGCTGCAGATGGTCGGCGTTGTAGCGGGTTCCGCTCATGCCGACCTTGTTGAAGATGCGCTGCTGCAGGAAGTCGGCGAACGACTGCCCGGACACCTTCTCGATCACCTGCTGGGCCACCGCGTACAGGATGTTGTCGTACGCATAACGGTCACGGAAACCATTCTTCAATGGCACCTGCGCCAGCCGCGCCACCACCTCTGCATTGCTGTAGCGGGTGGTCGGCCAGAACAGCAGATCGCCCGCCCCCAGGCTCAAACCACTGCGGTGCGAAAGCAGGTCACGGATACGCATCTCGCCGGTGACATAGGAGTCGGACATGCGGAACGATGGCAGGTGATCGACCACGCGGTCGTCCATCTTCAGTTTGCCGTCCTCGGCCAGCAGGTTCAGCGATGTCGCGGTGAAAGCCTTGGTATTGGAGGCGATGGCGAACAAGGTATCGGCCTGTACCGGCTCGGGCTTGCCCAGTTCACGCAGGCCCCAGCCACGTTCCAGGATCACCCTGCCGTCCTTGACCACCGCCACTGCCACGCCCGGCACATCGAATTGCTGGCGCACGCGCTCGACCGTGGCATCCAGCTGCTGCAGTTCCGTCGGCACTGCCTCCTGTGCGGAGGCCATCGGTGCCGCCACGCCCATCGCGAGCATCAGCCCGCCGCCCAACCAACTATTCAAAGTGCGCTCCTGTGTGGATCGATACCGGCTCGGCGCCGGCCTTCTCGCGATGGTAACGCGAGCGCGCCCACCCTCGCCTTTCCGCAGCTACCGACACGCAACCATGGACCTCGCCGCCCGCACCACCGCCACCATCATTCCCTGCTTGCGCTACCGCGATGCACCGGCCGCGATCGACTGGTTGTGTACGGCCTTTGGTTTCCAACGCCATGCCGTCTACCAGGACGGTGAGGTGGTTCATCACGCACAGCTGGTGTTCGGCAACGGCATGATCATGCTCGGCTCGGTGCAGCCAGGCGAATGGGGCAGCAATATGATCCAGCCCGATGAAGTGGGCGGCATGGAGACGCAGAGCGCCTGCGTCATCGTCAGCGACGCCGATGCGCACTACGCGCAGGCCAAGGCTGCCGGCGCGGAGATCGTGATGGAGATCGCCGACCAGGACTACGGCGGCCGCGGCTATGCCTGCCGTGATCCGGAGGGCCACCTGTGGTGGTTCGGCAGCTACGATCCATGGGCACCCAGCAGGTAGTGCCGAGCCATGCACGGCAGGGGCTCTACCACGAATTCCAACCGCTACGTGTAACGCCTTTGCCGTGCATGGCTCGGCACTACCTTGGGCGGTTACATTATCGGCTTCGTGGCTTATGCCGCTCCCACAAAGCATCGGGGCATTGTCTTGAACGATCTGTTTGCCAGCACAGCGCATGCGCCCGGTGTGCATATCGGCATTGGTGGCTGGACCTATGCGCCGTGGCGAGGAGGTACGTTCTATCCGGCCGGGCTGGTGCAGCGGCGTGAGCTGGAGTTCGCCAGCCAGCAGCTGACCAGTATTGAGATCAACGGCACGTATTACGGTGCACAGAAGCCACCTGTCTACGCGGCTTGGCGCGACGCCACTCCAGAGGGCTTCGTATTCTCGGCCAAGGCGCCGAAGCGCATCGTCACTGCGCGCAAACTCGCCGCTACCGGTGGTCAGATCGAGGACTTCATCGACGGCATCAGCCATCTCGGTGATCGCCTCGGGCCGCTGCTATGGCAGTTCGAAGCTGGCCGCACGCTGGACCGTGACGATCTGGCCGCCTTCCTGCAATTGCTGCCGCAGCAGGTCAACGGACGCCGCCAGCGTCATGCATTGGAAGTACGCGATCCGGGCTGCTTCGATGCCGAACTGGTGACCTTGATCCGCCAGCACGGGGTTGCCTTGGTCTATACCGACTCGGCCACCTATCCCAACGCTGCTGACCTGTCCGGCGACTTCGTCTATGCGCGCCTGATGGCCAGCCGCGACGAACACGCTAGCGGCTACCCGGCCAGTGAACTCGAACAATGGGCTGGCCGCATCCGCCGCTGGCGCAAGGGCGAAGACGCAGCCGAGCTGCCGCATCTGGCCGCGCCATCTGCAGCCGCCGCACCCCGCGAGGTCTTCCTGTACTTCATCAGCGCCGCCAAGCACCGCAACCCGGCAGCGGCACGCGAACTGCAACGGCTGATCGACGCAAACTGAAGCCCGCGGCGCGGCGCAGCCAACCCGCATCGGCGACAATACGCCGATGCCTACCAACGACACCCGTAAAGCCCTGTTGCAGATCCATTTCTGCGTTCTGTTATGGGGCGTCACCGCCATCCTCGGCAAGCTGATCACCTTACCCGCACTGCCACTGGTGTGGTGGCGCATGCTTCTGGTGGTGGTGATGCTGGCGTTGCTACCGCGCGTGTGGCGCGGCCTGTCGGGCTTGAACCTGCGGTTGATACTGGGCTATGCCGGTATCGGCGCGCTGGTGGCGCTGCACTGGCTCACGTTCTATGGCGCGGTGAAACTGGCCAATGCCTCGGTCGCCGCGACCTGCATCGCACTGGCCCCGGTGTTCACCTCCATCATCGAACCGTGGATCGCGCGGCGTCCGTTCCAGATGCGCGAGTTGGCACTGGGTGTGGTGGTGCTGCCGGGTGTCGCGCTGGTGGTTGGCGGCGTACCTGATGGCATGCGTCTGGGTGTGGCGGTAGGTGCGGCGTCCGCATTGTTGGTGGCGCTGTTTGGCTCGCTCAACAAGCGCATGGTCGGTCACGCCGATCCGCTGACCGTCACCGCCGTGGAGTTGGGCGCAGGCACCCTGACCCTGACCCTGTTGGCTCCGGTACTACCGTTCCTGCTACCCGCCCTGGCCAGCGATCTGTGGGTGCTGCCCAACCTGCACGACAGCCTGTTGCTGCTGGCCCTGTCCGGCCTGTGCACGCTGCTCCCATTTGCCTTGGCACTGGTCGCGCTAAGGCATTTGAGCGCCTACACCACGCAGTTGGTAACCAATCTGGAACCGGTCTACGCGATCGTGCTGGCGATGCTGTTCCTCGGCGAACAGCATGAGCTGACGCCGCAGTTCTATCTGGGCGTGGCGATCATTCTCGGCGGTGTGTTCCTGCACCCGCTGCTCAATCGCCTGCGGCCAGCAGCGACAAGCACCAGCCAGGTCTGATCAGCGAGCGCGGTTGTAGCCCGGGCAAGCGCGGCGCACCCAGGGACTGTTGCAGTTCCCGGATGGGAGTTTGAGTCAACTGCATCGTTTGCGCAGAGCGCGTTGGCACACGGCCAGGTGCTTCCCGGGCGCACTGCGCTCACCCGGGCTACGGCTTTCGGCTCAGCCCGCCACAACCACCCGGTCCCGGCCTTCAGCCTTGGCCTGGTAGAGCGCGGTGTCGGCACGGCGCAGGGTCTCGCCCGGGGCTTCACCGGCGCGGTGCACGGCCAGGCCGATGCTCACCGAAATCGGTAGGCCGATCGGCAGCAGGCCCACCGATTCGCGCAGGTATTCGCATTGCAGCTCGGCTTGCTGCAGCGGCGTATCCGGCATCAGGATGACGAACTCCTCGCCACCATAGCGGGCCGCCATGCCGCGCCCGGCAAACTGCGATTTCAACACGCTGGCCAGCTCGACAAGCACCCGATCACCCTCGGTGTGGCCATGGATGTCGTTGACCATCTTGAAGTGGTCGATATCGACGATGGCCACCGCCGGTGGCACCTCGCCCGCGCGTTCAATCGCCTCGGACAGCGCAGCCGACAAGGCGCGGCGGTTGGGCAGGCCGGTCAGCGGATCGGTGCGGGTCTGCTCGGACAGCTCCAGATTGGCCTGTTCCAACTGCTGGTAGTAGTCGAGCAGATGCGCCTCGTACCAATCGTGTTCGGCCTGGTGATGATCGATTTCAATCCGCAGCAGGCGCATCTCCATCATCCTGCTGACCTGCCGCGACAGCGCGCGCAGCGCCTCGGCCTGCGGCAGGCCCAGGGTCGCCGGTACTGAGTCGAACACGCACAGCGAGCCCAGCGCGTAACCGTCGCTGGTCAGCAGCGGCGCGCCGGCGTAGAAGCGGATATGCGGATCACCCAATACCGAGGGGTTGCCGCTGAAGCGCTGGTCCTGACGGGCGTCAGCCACCACCGTCAGCTCCTTGGGCTTGAGGATGGTGTGCGCACAGAATGCCTCATCACGCGGCGTCTGTTCACCGTCCAGACCCTGCAGGGATTTGAACCACTGGCGGTCGTGATCAATCAGGGTCACTGCCCCCATCGGCGTCCCACAGATGGTGCGGGCAATCGTCACCAGGTCATCGAACTCCTGTTCGCGCGCGGTATCGAGCACCCGATAGCGCTGCAGCGCGGCAAGACGTTCGGCTTCGTTGGCAGGCAATGCGGGCTTGATCATGCACGGCTCCGAGGCGGCAGGATGGAGAGCGCAGCAGAGTCTAACGGCTCACCGCGCTGGGCGCGGTGAGCGTGTCACATTTCAACGCTACCGACGTTGCGGCAGCTCACCACTGTTGCTGTTGCGGCAGCAGGCCACGCAGTTCCTGCTCGCTCAGGTTGCGCCACTGGCCCGGCTTGAGTGCACCGATCTTGACGTTGTCGATGCGCACGCGGCGCAGCTGGGTGACGCGATAACCGAATTCAGCCGCCATCAAACGGATCTGCCGGTTCAAGCCCTGCTCGAGGATGATGCGGAAGCCGTACTTGGCAATGCGGCTGGTGCGGCATGGCAAGGTGGTTTCGTTGCGGATGCGCACGCCACGCGCCATGCCGCGCAGGAATTCGTCGGTGACCGGCTTGTTGACTGCTACCAGGTACTCCTTCTGGTGGCCGTTCTCGGCACGCAGTATCTGGTTGACGATGTCACCATTGCTCGTCATCAGGATCAGACCTTCCGAATCCTTGTCCAGGCGGCCGATCGGGAAGATGCGCTGCTCGTGGCCGACGAACTCGACGATGTTGTCCTTGACCGCGCTCTCGGTGGTACAGGTGATGCCCACCGGCTTGTTCAACACGATATAGACGTGGCGGCGACCGGTGCTCTTCTGCACCGCCCGGGCACGCAGCGGCTGGCCGTCAACCTTGACCTCGTCGCCCTCACCCACCACGGCACCGGTGCCGGCAACGATGCCGTTGACGGTGACACGACGGGCGGCGAGCAGGCGATCGGCCTCGCGGCGCGAACAGAAGCCGGTTTCGGCAATGTGCTTGTTGATTCGAATTGTCATCGGCGAATTATCCGCCATCGCCCGCGGCTGGAACAGCGCAACCGGGCTCCGTTGTTCAGGGCACTTCCTGAACATCGCGTGCGTCCACCACCTGGTCGCGACCGCTGCGCTTGGCCTGGTACATGGCGTTGTCGGCCCGCCGCAGCAATCCGGCCACGTCGTTGTCGCGGTATTGCAGCTCGGCCAAGCCAATACTGGCGGTGACCACCAGGCCTTCGTGCTTGAGCCCACGCGCCTGTACGGTGACCTTCTCGCGCAGCAATTCCAGCCTCGGACGCGCCGCGTCAGCACCGATTCCAGGCAACAGGATCAGGAACTCTTCACCGCCCATGCGGATCACGTCGCTGCGGCTGCGCACGCCGGTCAACAGCGTGCTGGCCACCGATACCAACACTTCATCACCACCATCGTGGCCGTAGCGGTCGTTGATCTGCTTGAACAGGTCGATATCCAGGAAGCCGATCGAGAGCGGCAGCCCGGCCGCTTTGGCCTCGCGCAGATAGTGGTCCAACTGGCGCAGGCCTGCGCGGCGATTGGGCAGGCCGGTCAAGGTGTCGGTATCGGCAAGCTCGCGCATTTCATCGCGCTGCTGGCGCAGCTGGCTGAGGCTGCGATTGAGTGAGTAAGCCGCCATCATCAGGAACCAGGTCACCGACACCTGGATCGCCTCGACCCGGAACTCCACCAGCAGACGACTGTCCATCAGGTCCGCCAATGCCATCACCAACAGCGGAATCGCCGCCACCAGACCGTCCAGTGCCTGGAAATTGCGCCGCCGCAAGGCAACGATGGCAATGCCTACCGAGGCCAGACAGATCAGCGTGAACAGGTCGTCCAGCGCCACCGCCACCCACGCCAGCAGTGGCCAAGGCATGAACGGCGCGGCCAGCGCGACCACCCCTAACAGGATCATCAGCCACTGCATCCAGCGCCGCGAGCCACGCAACACCCAACGCCCACCGCACATGCGCCACAACACCCAGCCCATCACCGCATAGCTGAGTGCAGATACCGCCACCATCCATACCGGTGCGTGCCCGTCCACCGGCAGCCACGGTTCGGGATAGCCACTGAGGCCGCTCAATACCGCCTGCCATACCACCAGCAGCGCGCAGACCAGGGTATAGATCAGGAAATCACGCCCGCGCGTGGTGGCAAAGCCCATCAACGCGGACAACGCCAAAGCCAAGGCAATAGCCACACACGCGGTGCGCACCACCAGCCGCAAGGTGTCCTGCTGCTGCAGCGGGCTGGGCGCACCAAGATGCACCGTCGGGATCCAGCGCGGCTTCAACGGCGACTCCCAGGCCACCCGGATAGGTTCCACCGTGCCCTGCTTGGGCACCACCACCAGGCCGACACCGGCGCGGAAACGCGAGTCACGGGTACGCGCATCCTGCATGTCGCCACAGACCTGGCGGTCGCCGTGAACAATCATCACTTCGCCGGCAAAGACGTTGAACACCCCCACGCCCTGCGGCGCCCCCGACCAGCCACCTTCGGGAGCGGGAATTTCAATCGCTGGCCGCATCTGCGCCAAAGCCTCGGCGCTGCAGGCACGCAACGGTGCCTGCTCGGCGGTGGCCGCGCCTGCAATCAGGAAGTCACGGTCCACCTGCAGCGATTGAGCAGCGCCCAGCAACGGCCACAATGCAAACAATGTCGACAGCAGCAGAAGCACGGTCCATCCACGCCTGACCCTGCCAGTACCTGCCCCTCCCCCTTCTGCCATGAGCTTCCCTCTCGCGTTCTCCGACGCGGATAAGCAGCATTATCGCAATAACCTGACGCAAGCAGTACGTGAAGGCGGTCGCGGCTTGAACTTGCCACCGCATCCTGTCCAGGCAGGCCGGCAAGCGGTCAAAAACAGACAACCCCGGCTTTACCGGGGTTGTCTGGTCACGCTTTTGGGCTGACTGGATCAGTAGTTGCGCGGGCCGCGCGGCTTGAAGCCACCCGGACGCGAACCACCCGGGCCGCCCGGACGTGGGCCGCGCGGGCCACCCGGACGCGGGCCACCCGGCTTGCCGTCGCCCTTGTCGAAGCGCGGCTTGAACGACGGCGCAGCGGCACCATGGTCCTCACCCGCCTCAACCTTGCGCATCTGCAACTGCTGGCCCGACACCCACACCTTCTTCAGGTGCTGCAGCACGTCGGACGGCATATCGGCCGGCAGATCCAGCACAGAGTGACCGTCGTGGATGTCGATGCGGCCGATGAAGCGACTTTCCAGGCCAGCTTCGTTGGCGATGGCGCCAACGATGTTGGCCGGCTTCACGCCATGGGTGTGACCTACTTCAATGCGGTAGGTCTCCATGCCGAATTCCGGCGCACTGCGCGGCGGCATTTCGCGACGCGGACGCGACTCGAAATCACCCTCGCCACGCGGCGGACGCGGTGCGCGCTCGCCGTCGTCGTGACGCGGGGCACGCTCGAAACGCGGCTCGAAACGGGCCGGGCGATCGCCACGGTCACCACGCTCGTCACGACGATGGAAACCGCCATCACGGGCCGGACGCTCGCTACGCTCGAACGACTGCTCGCGGCGCTCACGCACCGGCGGGGTCAGCAGGAACGGCGAATCCCCCTGCAGCAGCTTGGCCAGCGCAGCAGCGATATCGATGGCCGGCACGTTGTGCTCGCCTTCGTAGCGCTGCAGCAGGTCACGGTAGAAATCCATGTCGCCGGCAGCCAGGGCCTGGCTGATGCGATCCATGAACTTGGTGACGCGGTGGTCGTTGACCGCATCCACGGTCGGCAGCTGCATTTCCTCGATCGGCTGGCGGGTAGCGCGCTCGATCTGGCGCAGCATGCCCTTCTCACGCGGGGTGACGAACAGGATCGCCTCACCGCTGCGGCCGGCACGGCCGGTACGACCGATACGGTGTACATAGCTTTCGGTGTCGTACGGGATGTCGTAGTTCAGCACATGGCTGATGCGCTCCACGTCCAGACCACGGGCAGCCACGTCAGTGGCAACCAGGATGTCGAGCTTGCCTTCCTTCAGCATGGCGATGGTGCGCTCACGCTGGGCCTGCTGCATGTCGCCATTGATGGCGGCAGCGGCCAGGCCGCGCGCCTGCAGCTTGCTGGCAAGCTCCTCGGTGCCGGCCTTGGTACGCGCGAAGATGATCATCGCGTCGAACGGCTCGACTTCCAGGATGCGGGTCAGCGCATCCAGCTTGTGCATGCCAGCCACCCACCAGTAACGCTGGCGGATATTGGCCGAGGTGGTGGTCTTGGAGGCGATGGTCACTTCCACCGGCTCACGCAGGTAGGTCTGCGCGATGCGGCGGATCTGCTGCGGCATGGTTGCCGAGAACAGCGCGACCTGACGGCTTTCCGGCAGCTTCTTGAGCACCGCTTCGACGTCGTCGATGAAGCCCATGCGCAGCATTTCGTCGGCTTCGTCCAGCACCAGCGTCTTCAGCTCGGACAGGTCCAGGGTGCCGCGATCAAGATGATCGATCACCCGGCCCGGGGTGCCAACCACCACGTGCACGCCGCGGCGCAGGGCCTGCAGCTGCTGCGCATACGGCTGGCCGCCGTACACCGGCAGCACGCGGAAGCCCGGCATCGACGCCGAATAGGTCTGGAATGCCTCGGCAACCTGGATGGCCAGCTCGCGGGTCGGGGCCAGCACCAGGACCTGCGGCTTGGTGGCGGAAAGATTGATGTTGGACAGCACCGGCAGCGCGAAGGCGCCGGTCTTGCCGGTGCCGGTCTGCGCCTGGCCGAGCACGTCGCGGCCTTCCAGCATTGCCGGAATGGTGGCAGCCTGGATCGGCGACGGGGTCTCGTAACCGACTTCGGCCACTGCCTTCATCACAGGCTCGGATAGGCCGAGATCTGCAAACAGCAGCGGCGCGGGGGTATCTTGGGACATGGTAACTCCGGGGGCACCGCCGCGAACGGGCGGGCGAAAAGACGCATATTGTGCGCTCTAAACAGCTCAGCTGTCGCGCATGGCTAGATTTGCGTTCAGCTTACGAACACAACCGGCCGCCGCGTGGCCCCTGTTGGAGCACCCGCACGGGTCGCCGATGGCGCACAATAGCACTCGTTTTTATCCGTGAACACCATGCAGACCATCGAATTTGAACTTGACCGCGATTACGTGGAACTGAAGCAGTTGCTGAAACTGGCCGATCTGGTCACCAGCGGCGGCGAGGCAAAAATGATCATTGCCGACGGCCAGGTCACCGTGGATGGCGTGGTGGAGCTGCGCAAAGCCTGCAAGATCCGCGGCGGCCAGCAGGTAGCCCTGGGCGATGTCCTGATCAACGTCCTCGCCGATCCGGACCCGAACCGCGCCGAAGAAGACGACGAAGACGAAGACGAGTGATGTAGTGCCGAGCCATGCTCGGCAGGGGTCTTCCCCGCGCCCCATCAGCGCTGCAGCGTTTGGGGGGCGGCGCAAGCCGCGAAGCTGGCAGCCTGTCAGCACCCGATACCCGCCGCCACCGGCTTCGCGGCTTACGCCGCTCCCACAAGCCAGCCCCACCTACCTGCCCGAAGGGCCCGCTAGGCGCGCGCCTGGGTCAGATGCCCGGCGATCAGCTTCCTGAACGGAGCTACGCCCTGCGCGGCCCGCAAGGCCGCGCCGCGCAGCAGGCGTGCCGGCAGCCGGCTGTCGTTGTAGAGCCCGGCAATGGCATTGGTGGCTTCGTATAGCGGCCGCGTTGCCAACCGGTGGCCGCGCTGGTAGCTGGCCAGCAGGCCGTCAGCGCCGATATCGCCACCGCCACGAACCGCATCCAGCAACAACCGCGCCAGCCGTTGTTGGCTGTGCAGCCCAAAATTGAAGCCGTGCGCGGTAACCGGATGCATGCCGACCGCTGCATCGCCGATCAAGGCATAGCGCCTGCCGACGAAACGATGCGCATACACCCCCACCAGCGGATAGGCATGGCGCGTCCCCACCGGGGTCATCGCGCCCAGGCGATGCTCGAAGAAGCCGCTGACGGTACGGCCAAAGTCAGCTTCATCCAGTGCCAGCAACTGCTGCAGCTGCAGTGGCGGCATGGTGATCACCGCCGAGGCCTGGTTGCCCGGCAACGGCAGCATCGCCAAGGTCCGCTCGTAGCCGAACCATTCCCAGGCCGCGTGCTCATGTGGACGCTCGCACTGCATCCGGCAGACCAGCATGGATTTGCCGAAGTCGCGCATCTGCGCACCAATCCCCATCATCCGCCGGGTCGCGGAGAAGCGGCTGTCGGCAGCAATCACCAACCGCGCAGCCAGCTGACTGCCATCACTCAAACTGACCGTGCTGCATGCCTCACCGGCATCGATTGCGGTCACCGAGCGGCCATCCAACAGATCCAGCCCGGCCTGGCCTTGCACCGCTTCCCACGCGGCACGCCGGATCAGGTGATTGGGGATCAGCCAGCCAAGCTCATCGACGCCCTCGCCATGCGCGGCAAAACCAAGCGCAAACGGCGAGCTGCCATTCATCACCTTGGCACTGCGCAATGGCGAGATCTCGGCCGGATCGATGCGCTGCCACAGGCCCATGCTGCGCATGATCTGCCGCGAGGCATGGGTCAACGCGATCTCGCGGCCGTCGAAAGCTGGCTCGGCCAGCGCCGACAGCGCTTGCGGCTCGATCAGCGCCAGCGAGAGACCGCTGCCGGCCAAGCTGCGAGCCAGACTCAAACCGGCCGGACCGGCTCCCACCACCACCACATCCACCTTGCGCATATGCCACTCCGTTATGCCTACCGCCGGCAGCCTAAGCAGGCCTGCGTAAGGATTCATTGATCCAGATCAGCCATGCAACACCAAGCACACAAACACAACGGGCGCCCTGCGGCGCCCATGTGCGATGCCTACGATGTGATCGCGCTTAGTTGGCCGAGGCCGCGCGCACGCTATAGCCGGAGGCGCGCCACACCTTGTCCTCATCCAGACGGAACGAGACCAGCTCGCGCACCGGCTGGGCATTGTTGGCAAAGCGGGTCGGGAAGCTGACGTTCAAGTAGATGCCTTCAGGCACCGACGCACCGGCCGGGTATTGCACGCGGGTGATCGACGGCTTGCCACGCGATACCAGTGCGCCCAGCTTGGCGCGATCCGCATTGACGTTGTTGGCGAATACATCACGGGTCACCGCCCTGCGCGCCACTGCCGAAGCACCGTCCCAGACCGAACCCGCCTGCTGGTTGTCCACCAACTGCGCCACCCGCTGCGCAGCTGCAGTCATCTCCGCATCCTGCTTTGCCACCTGCGCCTGCTGTGCTGCACTGAGCGCTGGTGTCGGCCGTGCCGCCGCTGGCGGCGCGGGTGCAGCTGCGGCAGGGGGCGTGGCCCGGGCCGGGGCCGGGGCCGCAGCTGGCGTCTGCGCGAAAGCGCTTGTGGCCGGCACGGCCAAGGACAACACCATCAACAAACAACTGGGTCGCATAGCTCTCTCCATGACGCTTTCTGTTGAACGGAATGCCAATCCAATCACGGTTTGCAGCCTTCCGCACCCTTTCATTTGTTCACTTTCGTGTACCGGAAGCACTCACCTGCGCGCTGACAGTTGGCACGGCTGCGGCTGCGGCTGCCGGCGCCACCACCGCCTCGGCAGCGCCGGTCGGGATGGCGGTGGGCATTGGCTCGAGCATGGCGGTATCGATTTCCGACAACGGGCTTTCCTCCGGGCAGACCTCATCGGGAAAACCGAACTGCTCCTTCAACGCCTGGCCACAATGGTTGACCGCTTCCAGATCGGCACCAGCAACCTTGCACTCACGGTCAAAGGCGATCAGGAACGAATCCTTGCGGCGTACGAAGTCATCGCCACACTTGCGCATCTGCTTGATCCGCTCCAGGTCATCCTGCACGGCATTGGTGCCGTCCAGACCGTACTGCTTGAGCTCTTCGCTGGTCAGCACCCGCAGGCTGCGGTTGGGCACGGTCATCATCAGGTCGGCCACGCCCACCGCCACGCCGTTGCGCTGCAGGTAGTCCTTCACGTTGTCGTAGACCTCGTGCAGCTCCTTGTTCAACTCCGCGCGCGAACTGGCGCTGGAGCTGATCCGCATCATGCGGTGGATGCCAACCTTGCCCGAGATCAGCCGATTGTCACCGGCCGCCAGCACGAACACGCAGGCGCTGTGGCAGACCGAGCCTTCGCGCACCCAGATGGTCCAGCCAGACTCGCCGATGCTGTCACCGGCAACGATGGCTGCTTCCACCTGACCGCCACTGGAATCCAGATCCAGGATGCGCCGGCTGATCTTCATCGCGTCAGCCACTACCGCCAGCCGCGTCACCATCGCTGCGAACGAGGGATTGATCTTGCCGGCATAGCGCACCCGCAGCAGACCACGCTCTTTGCAGGGCTCCAAGGCTGCATCCATGCTGGCGCGGTCAAACGCAGCCAGCTCGGTGCCATCGCCGTTTTCGCCGGCATAGTCGGTGCCACAACTGACCCAGGCCTTGCCGTTCTCCAACAGCAGCTCGGGCCAGGGCTTGTCCTTGGCCGGCAATACCGGCGCCGGCGGTGCCGGCGCATCGGCGGCGTTGATCGACACCATGTGGTCGCCATCGGCGGCCAATGCGGTAGCAGGGTCGGCCACGGGCTTTTTTTCGCCGGTCTGCGGATTGCAGGCCAACAGCCCGACGCACAAAAACGGCGACCACCAGAACTTGGGCAACATGGAGAGCAATCAGGTCCGAGCGACGGCGCAGCCGCGCCAGGAAGGTGGACAGTCTAGTGCGCAACACCCACCCTGCCGCAACGTCCGATGAATCAACACAGCGTCACACGCATTGATGTCCGAAAATGGCCAGTACCGGCCACCGGCCGCGCCTAGACTGGGGCCATGCAAACCCTCCTGATGCCCGCCCATGTGCAATGCGAACAAGCCCGCCTGGCGCGTGATGCGCGCTTTGACGGCCTGTTCTTCACTGCCGTGCGCAGTACCGGCATCTATTGCCGCCCGGTGTGCCCGGCACCGCCCCCCAAGCCCGAGAACGTCAGCTACTACCCCAGCGCGGCAGCCGCCAGCGCCGCCGGTTACCGGCCCTGCCTGCGCTGCCGCCCCGAGCTATCGCCGGATGACGCCAATCTGCTGCAGGACTACACCCTGCATCAGGCACTGGCCCTACTCAACGAAGGCATCCTGCAGGAGCAGCCGGCGACCGCGCTGGCCGAGGCGATGGGAATCAGCGCGCGCCAGCTGCAACGGCTGTTCGTCGCCAAGCTCGGCGCGACGCCGGCGCAGCTGCACACCACCCGCCGTCTGTTGCTGGCCAAGCAACTGCTGACCGAAACCGCGCTGCCGGTAACCCAGGTCGCACTGGCCGCCGGCTTCAACAGCCTGCGCCGTTTCAACAGCGCCTTCCTCGAAGGCTGCGGCATGCCGCCGAGCGCACTGCGCAAGCAGCACGGCGCGGTCGCCGGCGGTGAGCCGGTGCTGCGCTTGGCCTACCGACCTCCGCTGGACTTCCCGCTGATGCTGGCCTTCCTGCGCCGCCGCTCGCTGCCGGGTATCGAATGCATCGACGAAAGCAGCTACCAACGCGTGGTCGTCGCCAATGGCGTTGCCAGCCTGATCCGGGTCACCGCGGACCCCAGGCGCCCGGAGCTGCGCCTGCAGCTGGGCACCACCGATCCACGCGCGATTCCCGCCATCGTCGCCAAGGTGCGCCGCGTCTTCGACCTGGATGCCGACCTGCGCACCGTCCATGCCACCTTGGGCCAGGAACCCCTGCTCGCGCGCGGCATCGCCGAGCGGCCGGGGCTGCGCATTCCCGGCGGCTGGGACGGCTTTGAAGTCGCCGCACGCGCCGTGCTGGGCCAGCAGGTCAGCGTCGCTGCGGCAACCACGCTGGCGCGGCGCCTGGTCGATCGCTTCGGCGAGCACCTGCCCGGCATGCCCGAAGGCCTGGACCGACAGTTCCCGGCACCGGCAATCCTGGTCGAGGCACCGCTGGAGAGCATCGGTCTGCCGCGTACCCGCGCCGCCACCCTGCGCGCAATCGCCCGCGCCTGCGCCGAAGGCAGACTGGATTTCAGCCGCGCACAAACGCTGGACAGCTTCGTGCAGAAGGCCACCGCCCTGCCCGGTATCGGCCCATGGACCGCACACTACATGGCACTGCGGGCGATGGGGCTTCCCGATGCCTTCCCTGCCGGCGACCTGGTGCTGCAGCAGGTGCTGGGCGAAGGCCAGCGCCTGAGTGAACGCGAGACCGAGCGCCGCTCCCAGCGTTGGCGACCATGGCGTGCCTATGCGGTGCTGCATCTGTGGCACCTGGCAGTACCAACCGAGAGAAAGAATTCCAAGCCTGCTACGGAGGCCAGCGCATGAACACCCTCTATTACGACCGTTTCGACAGCCCCATCGGCGCGTTGACCGTCGCCGTCGACCAGGTCGGCGTACGCCACATCCTGTTCGCAGAGAACCGCCACGACGCCAAGGGGCGCGAACATTGGCAACGCGATCCGGATGCCATCGCTGAGCCCCGCCGCCAACTGCTGGAATACCTGCGCGGTGAGCGCCACCAATTCCAGCTGGAACTGGCGCCGGTGGGCACCGAATTCCAGCTGCAGGTCTGGCACACGCTGGCGCAGATCCCGTTCGGCGCGACCTGGAGCTACCGACAGTTGGCCGAACGCATCGGCCGGCCTACCGCTACCCGCGCGGTGGGCGCCGCCAATGGGCGCAATCCATTGCCAATCGTGCTGCCCTGCCATCGGGTGATCGGCAACAACGGAACACTGACCGGCTTCGGTGGCGGGCTACCGACCAAGGCAGCTTTGTTGAAACTGGAGGGTGTGCCCAGCGAGGGCGCGCGGGTGGCCGATCTGTTTGCCTGAGTGTGCGGGGTTCCCGGGTGCGCTTTGCATACCCGGGCGAACTGAGCCCGTCCACTGACAACACGGCCAAGGTTGTATTTGTACGGTCACCGGCCCGGCCTATCATTGCGGCATGACTTTTCTACGCATTTCGGCCACTGCCCTGGCCTGCGCACTGCTTGCCGCCTGCGCCACCACTCCCTCGTCTGTTGCCAGCAAGGACGTCCCGCCCACCCTGCTGATGATTTCCATCGACGGCCTGCGCGCGGACAAGCTAAGCCAGGCAGACACTCCCAACCTGATGCGACTTGCCCGCGAGGGCGTGCGCAGCATTGGCATGCGTCCGTCCTACCCGGCACTCACCTTCCCCAACCACTACACCCTGGTCACCGGCCTGCGTCCTGACCATCACGGGCTGGTGCACAACGCGATGAGTGCCGATGCGCTGGGCGACTTCAAGGTCAGCGACCGCGCCGCCGTACAGAACGCGGCCTGGTGGGATGGCGGCGAGCCGATCTGGGTCAGCGTGCGCAAGGCGGGGTTCAAGAGTACCACCTGGTCCTGGCCGGGCAGCGAAGCGCCGGTGCGCGGACTGCGAGCCAACCAATGGCGCATGTACGACGAAAGTGTGCCACTGCCCGAGCGCATGAATCAGGTCCTGGCCTGGCTGCACGGCGCGCCGGACGCGATCAAGCCACGCTTTGTTGCCACCTATATGGAACCGGTGGACAAGGCCGGGCATGAGCACGGCCCGGATTCGCCGGAATACAAGGCAGCCTTGCAACAGGTGGATACCGCCATCGGCCAGCTGCTCGACGGCATGCGCCGCGACGGCATCCTCGACCAAACCAACGTGATTGTCGTTTCCGATCACGGCATGGCCACGGTCAAGTTCGGCAACACGGTTGCCATCGAAGACATGGTGTCGGCGGATATCGCCAAGGTGGTGTCGGTGGGCCAGTCGGTAGGCTTCGCACCGCTGCCGGGCAAGCAGACCGATGCGGAGAAAGCGCTGCTTGGCGAGCACCCGCATTACCAGTGCTGGAACAAGGCGCAACTGCCGGCGCGCTGGCATTACGGCAGCAATCCGCGTGTGCCGGCCATCGTCTGCCAGATGCAGGAAGGCTGGGATGCACTTCCCCGCGACAGCATCGCAAAGCGCGCACCGGGCGATCGCGGTTCGCATGGCTACGACCCGGCGCTGCCCTCGATGCAGGCAGTATTCGTCGCGCGCGGCCCGGCCTTCGCGCAGGGCAAGCAGCTGACCGCCTTTGACAACGTCGACGTCTATCCGCTGTTGACCCGCCTGGTCGGCATCCCCGCCCAGCCCAACGATGGCGACCCGCACGCACTGGACCAGGCACTACGCCAATCGAAGTGAGCACGTCCGGGCAAGGGGTAGCCTGACCAAGCGCAGCGCAACCGGGACTTATCGCAGGCACAAATCGCAGGCACAAAAAAAGCGGCGCAATGCGCCGCTTTTCTGTAACCACTGCCTGGCTGGATCAGCCGGCCTTGGCGACGGTCTTCTTGGCGACAGCCTTCTTGGCGGCAGCCTTGGCGACGGTCTTCTTGGCGACCGGCGCAGCTGCACCCACGGCCACCTTGCTCACGTGCGAGCGCGAATTGCCATAGCTGGCGTTGTAGCGCTTGCCCTTGGCGGTCTTACGGTCACCCTTACCCATGTCGTCAACTCCTTGGTTTGTAATCAGTTACCCCGTGCATGCACGGGTTTGGCGAGGCCGCAACAAGCGCCCTCGCGCATGGACAGGAAGCCTAACATGCGCCCCTCAATGTGCGCAGCTGGCGTCGTGAATGTGCACGTGGTTCAAGCGCAGGTTGGCCACATGCGCCAGACCCACCAGCACGCCGCCCAGGGTCATCACCACGGCGTGAGGAATCTGCGAATGATGCAGGTCAGGATGCAGCAGCCCCGCCCACAACAACAACAGGCCCGGCACCAACAGCAGCAAGGCCATCAGCGCGCGATGGCGCAGATACCCCCAGATAAGACTGAACAAACCCAGCACGGTAACGAAGATCACGATGCTGGCTTCCACCCCATCACTGAGCCAGAACGACAGCCCCAGTGCCGGCGCCACCGCCAGCAAGGCCGGCAACAACGCGCAATGCACCGCACAGATCAGGGATCCGGTCGCACCAAAGCGATCGAGGAACTTGCGTAGTCCAGTAGGTGGGGTGGGCATGACTTCCAGCAGGGGCGACGGAACGTTATGGAATAATATAACATTATTGTCCTCCCCGCCCTAGCCGCCTGCGTCAGCCCGCTGCCGCCTCCGGTTCAGACTGCCACCCCAGTGATACAAAGTAACAAAGGAATCCTCATGCCCTTCCCCCGTCGCACCCAGCATCACCTGCTGTTCCTCGCCCTTGCTGCCGCCCTGCCCGCTGTCGCCAGTGCTGCCGATGACGACGCCGGGCAGAGCCATCATCTGACCGAACTGGCCGCGGTAAAGGTCACTGCCTCGCCGTTGCAGGGTTCGGCCGAGTCTTTGGCCCGTCCGGTCGAGGTGCTGGCCGGTACCGATCTGGATGAACACAAGGCCGGCACACTCGGCGATACCGTCGCCAAACTGCCTGGCGTGCAGAGCACCTTCTTCGGTCCCGGCGTGGGCCGCCCGATCATCCGTGGCCAGGAAGGCCCGCGCGTGGCCGTGGTGGCCAATGGCATCGGCAACATGGATGCCTCCACGGTCAGCGCCGACCACGCATCGAGCATCGAGCCGTTCCTGGCCGACCAGATCGAAGTGCTGAAAGGCCCAGCCACCCTGCTGTTCGGCAGCGGCGCGATCGGTGGCGCAGTGAACGTGGTCGACGGCCGCATCGCCAGCGACGTACCCGACCGCCCGCTCAGCGGCCGCGCCGAGCTGCGTGGAAACTCCGTCAACCAGGAACGCAGCGGCATGTTCCGTCTGGACGGCGTCAGCGGCGGCAATGTTGTGCTGCATGTCGATGGCCTGGTACGCAACGGCGATGACTATCGCATTCCCGGCTATGCAATCGACCCGCATGCGCTCGATGCCGACGGCCACGATGACCATGCTGATCTGGAAGGTGAACTCGGCCCGCGTGGCCGCCTCGAGAACAGCTCCACCCGCACCCGCGCCGGTGGCGTGGGCGCCACCTGGCTGGGTGACAAGGCCTTCCTCGGTGCTTCGCTGAGTACCTATCGCAGCAACTACGGCATTCCCAATGGCGCCCACGTCCATGCTGATGATGATCACGGTCACGACCATGACGACCATGACCATGCAGAAGAAGAAGGCGGCGAGCACGACGTGCGCATCGACATGGTGCAGAACCGGTTTGAACTGAAGGGGGGCCTGTACAACCCGACCTCCTTCCTGAAGAGCCTGACCCTGCACGGCGGCTACACCGATTACGAGCACACCGAGCTCGAAGCCGGCACGCCTTCCACCCGCTTCACCAACAAGGGCTTCGAGGGCCGACTGGAAGCCGTGCAGCAACCGCTGGCCGGCTGGGACGGTGCCTTCGGCCTGCAGTTTGGCAGCAGCGACTTCGGCGCCATCGGCGAAGAAGCCTTCGTCCCCGGCACCACCACCGACACCATCGGTGCGTTCGTGCTGCAGGAAAAGCAATTTGGCCCGTTCAAACTGGAGCTTGGCGCCCGCCATGACCAGGTCAAGCTCGACCCGAACGACGCCCAGCGCAGCCGCAACTTTGGTGCCACCAACCTCTCGGCCTCCGGCATCTGGGCCCTGAACGACACCTTCGACCTGCGCTTTGGCGTGGATGCCTCCGAACGTGCGCCGACCAACGAAGAGCTGTACGCCGCCGGTGCCCACATCGCCACTCGCTCGCTGGAAATCGGCAACGCCAACATGGACACCGAGCGTGGCCGGCGCATGGAGCTGGGCCTGCATGCGCACAACGAGCGTATCGACGTGCAGGCTGCGATCTACCAGACCAAGTTCAAGGACTTCATCTACCTGGCAGACACCGGCGTGGTCGAAGGCGGTCTGCCGGTGCGCACCTGGACGCAGAACGACGCCACCTTCAAGGGCGCCGAGGCTGAAGCTACCTGGCACATGCTTGAAAACGTAGCGGGCGACTGGGACCTGCGCGTTTTTGGTGATTACGTGAAAGCGGAACTGGACGGTAGCGGCACCCGCAATGTGGCCATCACCGTGCCGCACGGCGATCACGCGCACAACTACAACGTCGAGCTGGCCAATGGCGGCTACCTGCCGCGCATTGCACCGGCCCGTGTTGGCGCGGACCTGCATTGGTCGCTGGGCGGCTGGCGCGCCTCGCTGGGCGCTGTGCGTTACGGCAGCCAGAAGGACGTGGCTGTGAACGAAGAACCCAGCGCCGGTTACACGCTGGTGGATGCACACCTTGCGTATCGCTGGGACCGCAATGGCAGCAACAGCTACGAAGTGTTCTTTGATGGCAGCAACCTGACCAATCGTGAGGCACGCCCGCATACCTCGCTGTTGCGGGATTACTCACCGCTGCCTGGGCGTGGCGTGGCGTTTGGTATCAGGGCCTGGTTCTAAGCATTCGATCTCGGCAGTGAGGTTGGCTGTTGCTTTGAGCTGTTGCTTTGAGCTGTTGCTTTGAGCTGTTGCTTTGAGCTGTTGCTTTGAGCTGTTGCTTTGAGCTGTTGCTTTGAGCTGTTGCTTTGAGCTTTTGCTTTGAGCTTTTGCTTTGAGCCGTTGCTTTGAGCCGTTGCTTTGGCTCCTGCTTTCCCCTCTCCCGCCTGCGGGAGAGGGGCAGGGGTGAGGGCAAGCCTTTGCATTTGCTCTTGTCCTCGCTTCTGCCGCCCTCTCACAACCCGAGCACAGATGAAAACCACCGCAAGGTGGTTTTTCTTTGCGCTGAGCGATTTGTGCGGGTACCACTTCAAAAATCGCCGAAGCCAGATCAAGAGCCCCCCATCCACCCTGCGGGCACCTTCCCCCGCAAGCGGGAGAAGGGAAGACAAAAGCAAAGCTGAAGTCGAAACCGAAGCCAAAGCAAGACCAAAACCCAAGCCAACACCGGAGCCGGAGCCAAACCGGAAAACCAAATCACAGCAAGAGCAGCACCACACAACCCAATCCTCGCAATTACGTGCATATACACATAAACTCCACCGCATCGCCCTGCCCCACAAGCCGATGGACACCTCCAGCCCCTGCACCTGCTTCCAGCTGCGCCGCGCCACGCGCCGCGTTTCCCAGCTCTATGACCGCCATCTGGCCGCCGCTGATCTAAGCCTCAACGCCTATTCCATCCTGCGCCGCTCCAGTCAGCCGCGGCCACTGGGCGAGCTCGCCGATGCGCTGGGCATGGACCGCACCACCCTCACCCGCAACCTCAAGCCGTTGCTCGAAGCGGGCCTGCTCAGTTCCGCCCCCGGCGCGGACTCCCGCCAGCGCCGGCTGCACATCACCGCCGCCGGCAAGCGCCGCCTGCAGAAGGCCTTTCCTCTCTGGCAGCAAGCCCAGCAGGAGGTCGAAATACTGTTCGGCGGCAAGCGCATCGAAGATCTCAACCACCAGCTGGAAGCACTCACCCAGGCACTGGAACAGGAGCAAGCAGCATGAACACGCAGCCCCCCACGCGCACTCCCTGGCTGCTGTTGCTCGCTGCCTCCAGCATCCTGATGGTGACCATGGGCGTGCGCCAGACCAGCGGTCTGTTGATCGACCCCATCCATGTTTCGACCGGGCTCGGCATCGCCCAGATCAGCTTCTCGCTGGCGATCGGACAATTCGTATGGGGTGCGGTACAGCCATTCTTCGGTGCCATGGCCGACCAGCGTGGACCGCTTCCGGTACTGGTCGGCGGCGGCGTGCTGCTGGCTATCGGCCTCCTCGCGGCAACCCTGCTGCCCGGCGCCTGGGGGCTGAACCTCAGCTTTGGCCTGCTGCTGGCAGCCGGTGCCGGTGCCGGCAGTTTCTCGGTGCTGATCGGTGCAACCGCCTGGCGCATCCCCGCGCAGAAGCGCTCCATGGCCGCCGGCATCATCAATGCCGGCGGCTCACTCGGCCAATTCCTGTTCGCACCACTGGTGCAGCTGCTGCTCAGTGCTTTCGGCTGGATCAAGGCCTTGTATGCGTTGGCCTTCATCGTGCTGCTGTCATTGCCATTGGCCTGGCCGCTGCGCAAGCGCGCGCCACGCAACGAAGCCAGTGACGACGGCGAAGCCCTGCGCCCACAACTGCAGCGCGCCCTGCGTGACCGCAGCTACTGGTGCCTGCACCTGGGCTTCTTCACCTGCGGCGTGCATATCGCCTTCCTGGTCACCCACCTGCCTGGCGAAATCGCCCTATGCGGCTTGTCGCCAAACGTGGCCTCGGTGTCGATTGCCCTGATCGGCCTGTTCAATGTTGCCGGCAGCCTGATCATCGGTGCGCTTGGCGAACGCTTCCGCATGAAGTGGCTGTTGTTCTGGATGTACCTCAGCCGTGCGGTGCTGATCGCGGTCTATCTGGCTTCGCCGCCGACGCCGATGACCTTCTATGTATTCGCCGCCGCCCTGGGCTTCACCTGGCTGGCGACGGTACCGCCCACCGCGGGACTGGTCGGCAAGCTGTTCGGTCCGCGCCACATGGGCACCTTGTTTGGCCTGACCCTGTTCTCGCACCAGATCGGCGCATTCTTCGGTGCCTGGCTGGGTGGCGTGGCACTGGAATACGGCGGCGACTACAGCTGGATGTGGTACGCGGACATGGCATTGGCCGCTGCAGCAGCGCTGATCAACCTGCCGATCCGCGAAGCACCACTGCGCCGCCAGCTCGCCACGAGCTGAACGGAACCGGGCCGCCGCAACGGCCCGTTCCATGTCGCCCATTGAAACCGGACACTTTTGTCCGGATCATATGGGCATGACTTCCATTCGCTCCGATGCCGCCGTGCGTCGTGCCTTGCTGTTGGATGCGGCCGACGCCGTGTTCGGCGAGCACGGCATCACCGCACCGCTTGATCTGGTGGTGGCTCGCGCCGGTGTGGGTCGGGCAACGCTGTACCGCAACTTCCCCGACCGCACCGCGCTGATCGAAGCCCTGCTGCAGCGGACCGTGGAAAAGATCGAAGCGCACCTGCAAGAGCTGGGTGAGCGCGACGATGCCCTGTTCGAGCTGATCATCGGCATGGCCAGGCGCATCGTGCACTCCCCTGCGTTGGCCGATTACTGGCGCGCAGTAGACCCGGACGAGCCCACGATCAAGGCCGCACGCGAGCGCATTCTCGGCCTGTCCGAACCGGCCCTGCTGCGTGCCAAGGCTGCCGGGCTGTGCCGGCTTGACCTGCAGCTGTCGGATATCTCGTTGATCTCCGGCATGCTCGGTGCCGCCCTGCGCGGGCGCACCGTCGAAGATCGCGCCACCCTCGCACGACGTGCGATTGAATTGCTGCGTCCCGGCCTGTCCGTGCAGGCTGCAACGGAACGTACATGAAACCCCTCAAGCCGATTCCGGACTGGGAAGAGCACGAAAAGCCGAGCCTGCCCGGCTCAGCCTCGATGCCCTGGCATCCGCCGCACCGGCGTGCGGCCTACGCCGCCGTGGCGGTACTGGTGGCGATCACCGGTGGGCTGGGCAATGCCCTGATCAGCGCCAACCTGCCGTTGATCACCGGTCAGATGGGCCTGCAGGCCAGTGAGGCCAACTGGCTGGTGGCCGCCTACCTGATGGTCAACGTCAGCGCCAACCTGCTGGTGTTCAAATTCCGCCAGGAATACGGCATCCGCCTGTTCGCCGAGATCGGCCTTGGCACTTACGCCGCGCTGGCCGTGCTGCACCTGTTCGTCGGCAACAACACGACGACATTGCTGGTACGCGCCGGCAGTGGCTTTGCCGGTGCCGCCTGCACCACGCTGGGAACGCTGTACATGCTGCAGGCCTTGCCGCGCAAATACGTCGGCAACCTGCTGGTGATCGGCGTTGGCCTGTCGCAGCTGGCCGTGCCATTGGCGTGGCTGCTGTCACCCAGCCTGCTCGACCATGGCGAATGGCAGAACCTGTATCTGTTCGAGGCCGGGCTGGCACTGTGTTCGTTTGCCGCGGTGGTGGTGCTGAAGCTGCCGCCCGGCATCCAGATCAAGGTTTTCGAACGCACCGACTTCCTCACCTTCGCCCTGCTCGCCCCCGGCCTGGCGCTGCTGGTGGTGGTATTGAGCCAGGGCTATCTGCATTGGTGGTTCGATTCACCGTGGCTGGGCTGGGCATTGGCTGCGGCGGTGGTGCTGATCACTACCGGCCTGTGCATCGAGCACCAGCGTCGCAACCCGCTGCTGCAGGTGCGCTGGCTGATGGGGCCGGTGATGCTGCGCTTCATCGTCGGCGCATTCCTGATCCGCTTCCTCACCAACGAGCAGTCCTACGGGATGATCTCGATGATGCGTGCATTGGGCATGGGCCCAGACCAGATGGCGCCCTTGTTCGGAGTCATTCTGATCGGCGTACTGGTCGGCATTGCAGCCGGTGCGTTGACCTTCGGGCCGAAGGCGCTGATTCCGCAGTTGTTGGTGTCGATCATCCTGCTCGGCAGTGCCGCCTTCCTCGACCAGCACCGCACCAGCATGGACCGACCGATGGATTTCGCCCTCAGCCAGTTTTTGGCTGCGGTGGGCAGCGGCATGTTCATGGGCCCTTTGATGCTGATCGGCATACGCCAGGCGATGGCGCGCGGGCTGGACCATATCGTGTCCTTCATCGTGATCCTGTCGTTGACGCAGAGCTTCGGCAGCCTCGCCGGCTCGGCCTTCCTGAGCAGTTTCCAGTTGCACCGCGAGCACATCTATTCCAGCGCGCTGGTCAGCCAGCTCAATCCCGCCGATCCACAGGTAGCGCGCCGCCTGCAACTGCAGCAGCAAGCCTACGCCCGCGTCATCACCGACCCGGTACAACTCAAGGCACAGGCCAGTGCCGCCTTGGCAGCAGCGGCCAAACGCGAAGCCAATGTACGCGCCTTCAACGATGTATTCGCCTTCAGTGGCTGGGTCGCAATCTGCTTCCTGAGCTGGCTGCTGCTGGAAGTGACGCTGCGCAATCCCCGCGTGAAACAGGTGATCCGGCGTGACCGCGCCGTGGCCCAGGACAACCGAGCGGAATCATGAGCAACAAGACCGAAAAGAACACTCCACCCCCGGCGCCGACGCCGGTATCCAAGTACAACCGTCCAAGTCGTCGTGCGGTGGTACTGATGATCATCGTCGCCCTGATCGGACTGACCTTGATCCTGCGCGCCTGGCAGTTGTGGCCGTTCAACAGCACGCTCATGCACACCGACGATGCCTATGTGCGCGGTCAGGTGACCGTGCTGGCACCACAGGTCAACGGCTATGTCACCGAGGTGCTGGTCAGCGACTTCGACCATGTCAAACAGGGCCAACCGCTGCTGCGCATCGATGAGCGCATCTACCGGCAGAAGGTGGATCAAGCGCAGGCCTCTCTCGAAGATGCACGCGCACAGCTGGCCAACTCCGACCAGAGCCAGGCGCAGAACCGTGCGCAGATCAGCTCGGCACGCGCCAACCATTCGGCGCAGCAGGCCGAGCAGCAACGCAGCCGCACCGAGTTGCAGCGCTATGAGGCTTTGGCCGCACAGCAACTGGTTTCCAACAGCGACCGCGACAAGCTGCGCGCCTCCGCGCAGGCAGCGACTGCCGGCGTGGCGCAATCACAGGCGGCCATCCATATCGCCGAAGAAACCCTCACCTCCACCGAAGTGGCACGCAAGGGCTTGGAGGCAAAGGTCGCCATGGCTGAAGCCGCCCTGGAACTGGCAAAAATCGACCTCGACAACACCGTCATCAAGGCCCCGCGGGATGGCCAGGTATCGGAAGCGACCGTTCGGCTCGGGCAGTACGTTACCGCGGGCAGCCAGCTGCTGTTCCTGGTCCCGGACACGCTGTGGGTGGTAGCCAACTACAAGGAAGGCCAGACCTGGAACATGGCAATCGGCCAACCGGCGACCTTCAGCGTGGATGCCTTCCAGGGCAAGAAGCTGCGCGGGCGCATCGAGCAGATCGCCCCGGCTACCGGCTCGGAGTTCTCGGTGCTCAAGCCCGACAATGCCAGCGGCAACTTCACCAAGGTGGTGCAGCGCCTGCCGATCCGGATTGCCATCGACCCCGACCAGCCACTGGCCGCACGCCTGCGCCCCGGCATGTCGGTGGTGGTGGAAGTGGACACAGCCGCAGCGCCCGCCCAACGGTAGTGCCGAGCCATGCTCGGCAAGGGCGTTACCGACCATCTTGTGGGAGCGGCATAAGCCGCGAAGCTGACGCTACGCGAAAGGCCCAAAGCCAACCCCTCCCCAGCCCTCCCCTGCTGCGCAAGGGAGGGAGCAACGGCGGTAGTGCCGGGCCATGCTCGGCAGCGGCGTTACCGACCATCTTGTGGAAGCGGCGTAAGCCGCGAAGCTGACAGTACGCGAATGGCCCATAAGCCACCCCTCCCCTGCTGCGCAAGGGAGAAAGCAAAGCCTTCACCCGATTGCGTTAGGCTGTACCCCTGCCCACAGCCGGGAGAACCCTCGGTGAAACTGATTCTGGCGCTCTCCGTCCTGGCCGCACTCACGGCCACCTCTGCCAACGCAGCAGACACACTGTATTCCGGCGGCCCCATCGTCACCGTGGATGACCGCCACCCCGATGCAGAAGCCATCGTCGTGCGCGACGGCCGCATCGCCTTTGTCGGCACTCGCAAGGCAGCGCTCCATTTCAGTCCGCAGGCGCGGCAAATCGACTTGCAGGGTCATACGCTGACGCCAGGCTTCATCGATGCCCATGGCCATGTCTCCGGTGTCGGCCTGCAGGCGCTATCAGCCAACCTGCTGCCCGCGCCCGATGGCGAAGGCAACTCGATACCCGCACTGCAGAAGATCATGCGCGAATTCCGCGCGCACCCAACCACGCCCGAAGGCTACAAGGTGCTGATCGGCTTCGGCTACGACGATTCGCAGCTGGTCGAGCAGCGGCATCCGACCCGGCAGGATCTGGACGCGATCGCCACCGACATCCCGGTCATCCTGATGCACCAGTCCGGTCATCTCGGCGCCTACAACAGCAAGGCGCTGGAAATGGCAGGGATCACCGCCGACACGCCCAATCCACCAGGTGGCGTGATCCGCCGCGAACCCGGCAGCAATGTGCCTGACGGCGTGCTTGAGGAAAGCGCGCACAACATCGCCCTGGCCAAGCTGATGCCGGCGATGACTCTCGAACAATCCTTGGCCATGCTTGAAGCCGGCCAGGCGTTGTACATGAAATACGGCTACACCACCGCCCAGGACGGCAAGACCGACGCCGGCACCCTGCAGCTGCTGCCGATGGCGGCCAAGGCCGGCAAGCTCAAGATCGACGTGGTCTCCTATCCGGATATCGAAGTGGCGCTGCAGAACCCGGCCATGCAGGGGCCCTACTATGGCCTGAACTACACCGACCACTTCCGCATCGGCGGGGTGAAGATCAGCCTGGATGGCTCACCGCAGGGCAAGACCGCTTGGCTGACCAAGCCCTACTACAAGGTGCCTGAGGGCGAGAAGCCGGACTATGCCGGTTATCCCGCCTTCCCCACCGCCAAGGTCGATGACCTCATCACCCAGGCTTGGGGCCATGGCTGGCAGGTGCTGGCGCATGCCAATGGCGATGCCGCCATTGATCAGCTGATCCATGCCGTGTCCGCCGCTGAAGCCAAATACCCGGACAAGCATCTCGTCCCTGTACTGATCCACGGCCAGACCCTGCGCAAGGACCAGGTTGGCGAACTGCGCCGCCTGGGCATTTTCCCCTCGCTGTTCCCGATGCATACCTATTACTGGGGTGATTGGCACCGCGATTCAGTGCTGGGCCCGGAGCGCGCCGAGAACATCTCGCCCACGCAATGGGTACTGGATGCGGGCATGGTGTTCACCTCGCACCACGATGCACCGGTGGTGTTCCCCGATTCGATGCGGGTGCTGGATGCGACGGTCAACCGCGTGACCCGCAGTGGTCGCGTACTGGGACCGGATCAACGGGTATCGCCATTGATCGCACTGAAGTCGATCACCCTGTGGGCCGCGCGTCAGTATGGTGAGGAAAGCAGCAAGGGCTCGCTCGAAGTCGGCAAGCGTGCGGACCTGGCGCTGCTCTCGGACAACCCGCTGAGCATCGAACGCAGCCAGCTGCACACCATCAAGGTGCTGCAGACCATCAAGGATGGCGAGGTGGTTTACGAGACGAAGCCGAAGCCGTAGGAGCGATATGTGGTTGTTGTGGGAGCGGCGTAAGCCGCGAAGCCACTGCAAACCCCGAAGCCGATAGCGCATTGACCACACCCAAGTAGCCGGGGCGGTCGAAGCCTATCGGCTTCGCGGCTTACGCCGCTCCTACAAAAATCATTTCCGCGGGGCGCTTCACCCTCTCCCCAACCCCTGCTCCGCACCCCGGCCCTTGCGCTGGCGCAAGGGCGTTCGATGGGCAGCGAACCAATGGTTCGCAAGCTGCCCCTCTCACCCCGCAGGGAGAGGGGCTAGAGCCTCAGCCTGCGCAATTCGCGCACAGGCCGTGTACTTCCAGCGTCTGCGCCTGCGGCTTGAAGCCCAGCTCCTTGGCGCGGGCTTCCAGCTGGCGAACGATGTCGCGGTCTTCCAGCTCCACTGCGCTATGGCAGCGGTCGCAGATCAGGAACGGTACCGAATGCTGGTTGCTGCTCGGGTGGTGACAGGCGACGAAGGAGTTGACCGACGACAGTTTGTGCACGAAACCGTTGGCCATCAGGAAGTCCAGCGCGCGGTAGACCGTGGGCGGGGCATCAGCGCCCACACCCTTGCCTTCACGCACCCATTCCAGCAGTTCGTAGGCCTTGACCGGTTTGCCGGCCTCGGCGATCAGCCGCAGCACATTGGCGCGGATTGGGGTCAGCCGCAATCCGCGCTCACGGCACACCCGTTCGACCACCGCGACAAAACCGGCCGCGTCTTCGACGTGGTGGTGCGGGGCGGTACAGGAGTGTGCGTCGGTCATGTCTACCTCGGGGTCAGGCCGTTGGGATCTTGATGAGTGCGGCGTCGATGCGTTTCAAGGCCTCGTCGCGCCCCGCCAGATACACGGTATGGGAAATGTCAGGACTCACCTGGGTGCCAGTGATGGCCACGCGCAGCGGCTGAGCGACCTTGCCCATGCCGATTTCCAGCTGCGCGGCCACCTCGTGCAGTGCCACGGACACGCCTTCGGCAGTCCATTCAGCTGCTGCCAGCAGCTCGCGGGCCTTGGCCAGCGGAACCTCGGCGCCAGCCTTGAAGTGCTTGGCCACCGCCGCGTCGTCGTATTCGCTCAGCGGGGTGTACCAGACCACGGCCTTCTCGGCCATTTCCTTCAGGGTCTGCACACGCTCGCGCAGGGCGATGACCACATCGACCGGGGCCGGGCCCTTGCTGATGTCCAGGCCCAGTTTTTCCAGCTGGTAGACCAGGTGCGGAACGATGGACTCCGGCGTCTCGGTCTTCAGGAAGTGCTGGTTGACCCAGCCCAGCTTGGCCATGTCCAGGCGTGCGGCCTTGGAGTTGCAGTTGGTGACATCGAACAGGTCGATCAGTTCCTGGCGGGTGAAGATCTCCTGGTCACCGTGCGACCAGCCCAGGCGGGCCAGGTAGCTCAACAGCGCCTCGGGCAGGTAGCCGGCGTCCTTGTACTGCATCACGTCGGCCGCGCCGGTACGCTTGGACAGCTTGGCACCCTGCTCGTCCAGGATCATCGGCATGTGGCCGAACTTCGGCACCGGCGCACCGATGGCCTCATACAGGTTGATCTGGCGCGGGGTGTTGTTGATGTGGTCATCACCGCGGATGACCTCATTGATCTTCATGTCCCAATCGTCGACCACCACCGCGAAGTTGTAGGTCGGGTAGCCATCCGGGCGGAAGATGACCATGTCATCCAGCTCGCTGTTGGCGATTTCGATATTGCCCTTGATCAGGTCATCGAACAGCACCGTGCCTTCAAGCGGGTTCTTGAAGCGGATGACGCGGTTCGGGTCGTCCTTGTACGGCAGGTTGAGCTCGCGGGCTGCGCCGTTGTAGCGCGGCTTTTCCTGCTTGGCCATGGCAGCCTCGCGCATGGCGTCCAGCTCTTCCTTGGTCTCGTAGGCGTAATAAGCCTTGCCGGAGGCGATCAGCTGCTCGGCCACTTCCTTGTAACGGGCGACGCGGTCGGTCTGGTAGATCGGGCCTTCGTCATAGCCCAGCCCCAGCCAATCCATCGCCTCGAGGATGGCATCGATGGCGGCCTGGGTAGAGCGCTCACGGTCGGTATCTTCAATGCGCAGCACGAACTCACCGCCACGGTGACGCGCCTCCAGCCAGCAATACAGCGCGGTGCGGGCGCCACCAATATGCAGGTAGCCGGTGGGACTGGGGGCAAAGCGGGTACGGACGGTCATGACGGGCGCAGAAGTGGGAATCGGGGCATTTTACCTTTTCCCCCCTGCCGGTGCTTCGAACCCGCTTCAGCCCTACGCGCACCGGCCAGAAAACGCAGCAAAGCCCGCATCCTTCAGCTGTAAGCCCCTCTCCCGTTCACGGGAGAGGATCGGGGTGAGGGCGGCTTCGGCTTCGGCTTCGGCTTTGGCTTCGGCTTCGGCCGTTGCCGTTGCTCCTGCCTTTGCCTTACCGGGCCCCTTCCGCAGCGACGGAGCTGGCAGACAAGACCCCGCACGGGGCGACGCACAGGGATGTGCGTCGTTTTTAGACGAGACACGGATGTCTCGGCGAAAAATACAGCCCCCGGAGTGGACCCCCCCCCCCCCCCGCCGGGGGGTCCCCCCGGTGTGGGGCGGTGTTTTCCGCCCCCCCGGCCGGTTGCGGGCAAAAAACCCTGCCAGCGGAGTGGACCCGCGCCGCGCAGCGGCGGGGGCGCGGAGGCAGGGTGTGTTTCTCTTGGTTACCTTCTCTTTGCACAAGCAAAGAGAAGTAACTCGCTCCCCGCAGGGGAGTGAAAGCTCTTGATCTTGATCTTGCTGTTGCTTACAGCAACAACCGAAGCCAAAGCCAAAGCTCCCCCCATCCGCCCTCCGGGCACCTTCCCCCGCGCGCGGGAGAAGGGAAGCATCGAGCTTGCTTGCTCTTTCCCAAAAGCAGAAGGGCCGCAATGCGGCCCTTCCTTCAAGCAAATCCGGCTAACTCACTTCTCCAACAACGGCTTGCGCGGGAAGCGCTCCTCGCGCATCGCAGCGTTATAGACGAACGATGCAACGATCGCCGCCGCCTGCTTCAGATCCTCCGCCTCGGCGTGGTCCCAGGTGTCCAGATGGCTGTGATGCACATTGCTGAAGTAATCCAGACGATCCTGCACGAACTGGAAGCCCGGCAGGCCCACCCGGTCATAACTGATGTGGTCCGTGCTGCCGGTGTTACGCGACACCACCGTGGTTGCACCCACATCGTTGAACGGCTTCAACCACGCCTCGAAGATCGGCATCGCCGCCATGTTTTCCTGCGCATAGATGCCACGGAACCGCCCCGAACCATTGTCCATGTTGAAGTAGACCTGGAACTTCTCGTAATCGCGCAGCTTCTGCAGCGGGCCCGTCGGCTCACGCAACGACGCCGGCAGCGCCTTCTGTGTCGCATCAGCCGGCTCCGGATAACGCGCAAAGTGCTGCGCTACATACGCCTGCGAACCAACCAGGCCCTGTTCCTCACCACTCCACAGACCCACGCGGATCGTACGCTTGGGCTTGGCCCCCACCGCCTTGAGGATGCGCATCGCCTCCATCATCACCGCCACGCCGGCAGCGTTGTCAGCCGCACCCGTGCCTGTGTGCCAGGAGTCCATGTGCGCACCCAGCATCACGATCTCGTCGGCCTTGCTGCTGCCGCGGATCTCGGCCAGCGTGTTATGGCCAGGCTGATTGGTGTCGTCGGTGAAGCGCGCATCCACGTTCACCCGCAGCTTCACCGTCTGCTTGTCCTTGAGCGCACGCACCAACGGATTGAAATGCTCGGCGATCATCGCCAGTTCCGGAATGCCCACCGACTCGCCAGCTTTGCGCGAACCACCGCCAGCCACACGGATGATGCCGTTGTCCCAGCCACTGATACTGATCGACGCCAGCGCACCTTCATCGATGAAGAACGCATTGACCGCGTTGGTCAGCTCCTGGCGCTCGTTGAATTCCTTCAACCGCTTTGCGCGATCCTCTTCCGCAGTCTTCGGGATGGTGAAGGCCTGCAGGCCTTCCAACGAAGTTGCATCGTGGCGGTGCGAATCGGACTCGGTGCCACGCTTGTATTCGCGCGCATCACCCAGCAGCAGGATCTTGCCGCGCAGCTTGCCCTTGTACTTCTCAAGGTCAGCCAGCTTCTTGATATCGACCTGGATCAGCTCCCCTTCCACCGCACCATTGGTGCCTGGCGTCCACGCCTTGGGCAAGGCATGCAGCGGCTGTACGCGCTGGCCCAGCATCTCGACGCTGGCCGAGGTGAATTCCCAACCGCGCCCGAAGTCCTCAAAGGCCTCGTCGTGCACATTGACCAGGCCCCACTCGTTGAACTTGCCACGGCTCCAGGCATTGGCCTGGGTCATGGCCGGCGAATTGCTCAGGCGCGGGCCGATGGTTTCGGTCAGATGGCTGAAGGTATCCATCACCTGCGAACGGTGGAACGCCTCCTGACGGATCTTGCTGACCATGTCCAGATCCACCTGCTCGGCCGCCTGCGCCGTAGCGCTCACCGCCAAGCCCATGCACAACGCCAACAATCCCCGCTTGATCATGCTTTCCCCGGCCCAAGGCCCAATGACGACAAACCACCGAGTCTAGCCAGTGAACAGCAGCTGCCGAGTCGGCCAATGGTCATGGTTTGGCAACAACGGGGCGATTCAGTCCGCGCGAGTCACCAGCACATACGCTAGCGCAGGCTGCCGCCGACTTTGCCGATCAAGGGCATTGGCTTTCGGAGCACATCCCGGCAGTTCTCAAGGGGTGCGCACCCCCGATCCGTATCAGCCCACAGTCGTTGCGCTTGTTGTCGCCGTCGCCGTTGCCGTTGCCGCTGTTGCTGTTGCTATTGCTTCCGCCATTGACTTACCGGGCCCCTTCCGAAGCGACGGAGCTGGCAGACAAGACCCCGAACGGGGCGGCGCACATGGATGTGCATCGTTTTTCGACGATACAAGGATGTATCGTCGAAAAATCCTGCCAGCGGAGTGAACCCGCGTCGCGCAGCGGCGTGGGCGCGGAGGCAGGGTGTGCTTGACCAGCCATTCGGCTGTTGAAGAGCGCCTCTTTTGGTTATCTTTTCTTTGCACAAGCAAAGAAAAGTAACTCGCTCCCCGAAGGGGAGTGAAAGCCCTTGCTCCCGCTTTGGCTTGGACTTTGATTTTGGCTATTGGTCAACAGCAAACGCCAAAGCTAAAAGCTCCCCTCATCCGCCCTCCGGGCACCTTCTCCCGCAAGCGGGAGAAGGGAGTGCTACACGGCTTGACCCTCGTCTGCCGCCAACAGCCAACTCACTCCCACCACCCGTAAATCACCAAGCGCTCCACCGGCAGCACCACAAACCACGCACGCCCATCCAATGCCACCGCCGAATAACCCGCCCCATGCCCAGGCGGCAACACCTCGGCAATGAATGAAGCACTCGCAGCCGCAAACGCCGAATACACCCAATCCCCTGACCCGAAGTACCGCAGCCCCTTGCGCCGGATCGCCAACGCCGTCGACAACGACAAGCGCAGCGCCACAACCCCTTGTGCCTGCCCACCAGCAAACACACTGCCAAGCAACGCCCGCTCCACCTGCCCCGGCGCCAAGCCGAAGTGCAACAGCCCGCAGGTCTCGATACCCGCCGGCAACAAGCGCTGCGCGCGGCGATGGATCAATGCACGATTCATGTCATTCCTCCCTGCGAAAGAGGCGGGATGGCCGACGCCACCCCGCCCCGTCATCGCAGCTGCCAGATCAGGCCTGCCTGCTCACCGCACGATTGCTCAACTCGTACCAATCGACCTTGCGGGTAATCCACATGATCGCGGCGAGGATGCCGAACAGCAGCAGCGAGCCCATCAGCAATGCGTTGTTCTCCGAAACCAGCAGCACATACAGCACGCCGTACAACATGGTCAGCATCGTCGCGAAACCGACACCGCGCTTCCAGCTGTGCAGCACCCCACTCAGATAGAAGCCCTGCAAGCCGATACACGCCGCCGCCGCGACCAGATAGGCCTTCCAGAATGCAATCTGCTCGGACAAGCTCAGCAACAGCAGGAAGAAGATCGCCAACGCCAGGCCAACCAGCAGGTACTGCAGCGGATGGATCTTCAGCTGCTTGATCAGCTCGAACAGCGCAAAGCCAACGAAGGTAAGCAGCACGAACAGGATGCCGTACTTGCTGGCCCGGTCCACCTGCGTATAGGTGTCCACCGGGTCCACCAAGGCCACGTTGAGGACCTCGACATTGCTGCCGTCACTGCGGATGGCCTGGGCCAGCTGCGACTGCGCCGCCGACGCCAGCGAAGACACCGCCCACTCCGCCTTGAAGCCGCTGGTATCGATACTGCGCTCGTTGGGCAGGAAACTGCCGCCAAACAAGGGGTGCTGCCAGGTCGAAGACAAGGCAACCCGGGTATCGTCACCCACCGGTGCAATCGCCAGCGAACGCGTGCCGCCCAGCACGAACTCCAGTTCAACCTTGCTGCCCTCGCGCAACACGCCCTGCATCGAATCCGGCAATGGCGTCAGCGTTGCATGCAGGCCCTTGGAGGTTCCCTCCAATACCCCAGCACCCGGCTTCAACTGGATCGCACGGCCGTCGACACGCAGGTTCGGCGTGCCTACCAGACCGCGCACGTCGGAGATGCCCATGGCCAGATACGGGTTGCCATAGGTCCGTCCCGGCACCGCGGCATAGCTGGTTTCGGCGAACTCGGCCTGCAGCTTGGCCTGCCAGTTGTAGACCGGCACCTTGAACAGACCCACGGTGCGCTCATCGGTACGCATATTGCCCTGCACGTTCAAGCGCGTCGGCATCTGCAGGTCGTAGCCGCTTTCGACACGCAACTCGGTGCGGCGCGGTTTGTCGCCTTCGGCCGGAATGTCCACTTCGCGCTGCTGGGTCCACGGCAGCACCCGCACCGGACCGATCAGCGACTGCTCGCCAGCCCAGCTCTGCGATACCCGTTCGACCGCCTGGTCGCGGTAACGCTCACGCTCATTGATGGTGCTGCGGATCAGCAGCAGGGGAATCAGCAGCAACAACACCAGCCCGCCGACAATGGCGAAGCGCAACAGCAGTTTCAGGGAAGTCATGTCCCGTCCTCGTATGGAAACAGGGACAGGTTGAGCGCCGCTGGTGAGCAGGGTTTGTGGCGAGTTTGAAGCGAATGTGAAGTCAGCCGGCCGGCAGCAACAAGCGCGCCTCTGCGCCGCCATCAGGATGATTGCCCAACTGCGCAACACCGCCATGCAGGCGCGCCACCTCGGCCACGAACGGCAGGCCCAGACCGGAACTGCGCTGGCCGGTAGCTGGCCGTGCCAGCGAGTAGAAGCGCTCGAACACCCGCTCCTGCGCGTACTCCGGCACACCGGGACCATTGTCGCGAACGGCAATGCGCCAGATCTGTTGTTGGCGCTGCACACTCAGCACGATGCCGCTGCCTGGTGCGGAGAAGGCAATCGCGTTGTCCAGCAGATTCGAAAGCGCCTGTCGCAGCAGGAAGGCATCGCCCTGCACCGCTGCCTGTTCCGGCAGGTCCAGATCCAGGTGGATCTGCCCGGCCTGCAGGCGTGGCGCCGCATCCTCGGCCAGCGCGCGGCAGACCGCGACCAGATCCACCTCGGTACGCCGCTGCAGCCAGCCGTGCTGTTCAACCTCGGCCAGTCGCAACAGCTGGTCGATGGTTTCGGTCAGGCGCCGCTCCTGCTGCACGATGTTGGCGGCAAAGCGCTGCCGGTCGGCTTCCGGCAACGGCTCCTGCAGCAACTCGGCAGCGCCACGTATCGCCGCCAGCGGGCTCTTCATTTCATGGGTCAGCGACTGCACGTACTGCTCGACATAGGCCTTGCCTTCGAGCTTGCGGCGCATGGTTTCCAGCGCCTGGCCGAGGTCGCCGATCTCGTCGCGGCGCCGCTTCGGCGGTGGCACCAGTTCACCAGCACTCACCGCCTTGGCATAACGGCTGAGGCCGCTGATGCCACGCGACAGCCACCAGGTCATCAACAGGCCGATCAGCGCCGACAGCCCGATCAGCCAGGCACCGCGCGCGATGATGGCGCGCTGGCTGGCAACGATGAACGGATCGATGGTGTCGTTGGGCTGGGACAGCGTCAGCACCCCAATCAAGGTGCGGCCATCGTCCGGGTCGTACATCGGCGCGGCCACGTGCATCACCGTATTGGTTTCGTCACCGGGGATCTGCGGGCTGGAACGCGCGCCATACTCTCCACGCAGGGTTTTGTAGACATCATTCCAACGCGAGTTGTCGCGGCCCACATCCTGCCCGCGCGAATCATAGACCACGATGCCCTGTGCATTGGTCACCGTCACCCGGTAATCGATGCTGCGCTTGGGAAAGCGCCACACCATCGCCTTGGGGTCGCGGCGCTGGGCGGTGGCCAGGCGCGCGGCGAAGTCACCGTCGCCGATGTGGCCGGCCTTCAGATCCGGCGCAGCCATCACCGCCAGCACATTGGCCGCGTCCACCAGGGTGGACTCCATCGCCTGGCGCACCCCGGGCTTCACTTCGTTGACGAACACCCGCATCACGAAGAACGCGGCGATGCCGACAATCAGGAAGAACCCCAGGAACAGCTTCAGCCCGATCCGCATCGGTCACACATCCAGGGCGTAGCCGACGCCACGATGGGTGCGGATCGGCTCGCCCTGCGCGCCGGCCGCACGCAGCTTTGCGCGCAGGGTCTTGACGTGGGTATCGACGGTACGGTCGGTGCTGTCGCTGGCATGGTCCCAGCCACGCTCCATCAACTGCGCCCGGCTCAGGATCGCCCCGGGCCGCTGCAGCAGCGCCGCCAGCAAGGCGTACTCGTAGCGGGTCAGGTCCAGCAGCGCCTCGTCGTAGCGGATGCGGCGCCCTTCGTGATCTATCGCGAACCGGCCAAGCTGCTTCCAGCCGCCCGCCTCCGTTGCAACCGGCGCGGCAACCGTGGCCCGGCGCAGCCGCGCGCGCACCCTGGCCACCATTTCGCGGGGCGAGAACGGTTTGGTCACATAGTCGTCGGCGCCCAGCTCCAGGCCCAGCACACGGTCGAACTCGTCATTGCGGGCGGTGAGGAAGATCACCGGCACCTGGCTGAAGGTGCGCAGTTCACGGCAAACCTCAAAGCCGCCGAGGTCAGGCAGGCCGACATCCAGCACCACCACATCAGCGCCGTCCTGGCGCAGCAAGGCCAAAGCTTCGCGGCCCAAGGCGCAATGATTGGCGGCATAGCCTTCGCTGCGCAGTGCATAAAGAAGGGTGTCGGCGATGGCGGCCTCGTCTTCGACGACGAGTACCCGGGCGGGTTGGCTGGACATTGCATCAGCATAGCTGGCCTTGCTGCAGACGCCAGCGGCAGGCAGCAATCGACAGGCCCTGGAGTGGGCCAGATCGCCCTTCAGCGCCCCCTTGCGCGCTTTCGCCCAGCCAGCACCCACCAATGAAAACGCCCACACCACGCTGCAAGCCGTAAACTTCGCCGATGAATTATCGCCACGCCTTCCACGCCGGCAACCACGCCGACGTTCTCAAGCACATCGTCATGTTGGCGATGATCGACGCGCTCAAGCGCAAAGACTCGCCGTTCTTCGTGCTGGACACGCATGCCGGCCGCGGCCGTTACCTGCTGTCCGCCGAGGAAAGCCGCAAAACCGCCGAGATCGATGAAGGCGTGCTGCGACTGATGACCACCCCGTCGCTGCCCGAAGTGGTGGAGCACTACCTGCGCGCGGTGCAGGCCGACAACCCGGTTGGCGCCTTGATCTCCTACCCTGGCTCACCGCTGCTGGCCGCCCGCGCCCTGCGCGAACAGGACCGTATGGCCGCCTGTGAGCTGCAGAAGGATGAGGTCACCGCACTCAAGGAGCTGTTTGCCCACGACCGCCGGGTACAGGTACACGCTGGCAACGGCTACGAAGCCATCCGCGCCTTCATCCCGCCCAAGAGCGGCGCCATCAAGATCGGCCGGGCGCTGGTGCTGATCGACCCGCCCTATGAGGTGCAGGACGCCGAGTACCCGCTGATCATCTCAACCCTGCGTGAGATCCTGACCCGGATGCCCCAGGCGCAGTGCGCGGTCTGGTACCCGATCAAGCAACGCCGCACCCTGCAGCCGTTCTTCCGCAAGGCGGCCGCGCTGCCGGCCAAGTCCATCCTGGTTGCCGAATTCATGGTGAGGGCCGACGACTCCCCGCTGCGTCTGAATGGTAGCGGGATGCTGTTGCTGAACCCGCCATGGCAATTTGAGCAGGTGCTGGCCCCGGCCTTGCCGGTCCTGAAGCAGTATCTGGGTGAAACCGGCACCTCGACCCGGCTGGAGTGGCTGAAGACGCCCGAATGACAGGCAGCGCCGCCAATCTGCAGCCGCTTTGGACCGCGTTCACAGAACGTAGCAGCCACGGTGACAGAATCAGGCGACTTTGGAGGAAACGTAGTCATGGCAACTCGCAACCGCATGCCCCCGTGGCATGAAAATTTCAAGGCACCCAGCGGCCGTGAGCTGCTGATACGACCCATCCGCCCTGAAGACGGTGCGCCGCTGCAGGGCGCGTTTGCCCTGTTCGGGCCGGAAGAAGTGCGCGGCAAGTTCCTGCAGTCGGTGGAATCACTTTCTGATGAGACCACACAGCGCTTGACCCACCCCAATCCCAAGACCGAGATCGCGCTGGTCGCGGCCGAGCCGCTGCCGCCTGGCGAGGCGGTAGTGGGCGCGGTAGCCCGCGCCTCCATCATCCCGGGCACCCGCGATGCCGAATACGCGATCCTGGTCAGCGGCTTCCTCGCTGGTCAGGGTCTGGGTCGGCAGCTGATGCGCAAACTGGTCAAATGGGCGCGCGGCAAGTACCTGGACCGCCTGTACGGCGATATCGCCCAGGACAATGAGCCGATGCTGCAACTGGCCGCTTCGCTGGGCTTCAAGCAGGTGCCACACCCGGCAGCCGCCCCAGGACTGGTGCGGATGGTGCTCGAACTGGCTACCTGAGCGGGCATTCCAGACTCGACTCACCGACAGGCGCCGACATGGCGCCTGTCGCATCCTGGGCCTGCGCGCTGCCCTGCTGCGCACATCAGATCTGGCTTGGACTGGCAGCAAGGGCGCATCTGGTAAAATTCGCGGTTCATGTCGCCTATTACCTACCCCATTCCGCCGCTGCCCCGTTCGGGCCAGCTCCGCGCCTGGTGGCGCGCCCCGGCTTCCAGCAGTGCGCTGGCCTGGCATGTCGCCTGCGCGGCGCAGGCACACGCCAAACCGCTGCTGCTGGTAACACGCGACAACCACAGCGCGCATCAGCTGGTAGCTGATCTGCAGACCCTGCTGGGTACAGACAGCTCGCTGCCGGTGGTACCGTTCCCGGATTGGGAAACCCTGCCCTACGATCAGTTCAGCCCGCACCCGGACATCATTTCGCAGCGTCTTGCCGCCCTGCACCGGCTGCCGACACTGAAACAAGGCATCGTCGTGGTGCCGGTGCAGACCCTGCTGCAGCGCTTGGCGCCGCTGAGCTACATCGTCGGTGGCAGCTTCGACCTCAAGGTTGGTCAGCGCCTGGACATGGACGCTGAAAAGCGCCGCCTGGAAAGCGCCGGCTACCGCAATGTGGTGCAGGTCATGGACCCGGGTGATTTCGCCGTGCGTGGCGGCCTGCTCGATGTCTATCCGATGGGCGCCGAGGCGCCGCTGCGCATCGAGCTGCTGGACGAGGACATCGACTCCATCCGCGAGTTCGACCCGGAATCGCAGCGCTCGCTGGACAAGGTCACTGCGGTAAAGATGCTGCCCGGCCGCGAAGTGCCGATGGACGAAGCCAGCCTCAACATGGTGCTGGCCACGTTGCGCGAACGCTTCGACGTGGATACCCGGCGCAGTCCGCTGTATCAGGACCTGAAGGCTGGCCTGGCGCCTTCTGGCATCGAATACATGCTGCCGCTGTTCTTCAAGCAGACCGCGACGCTGTTCGACTACCTGCCGGACGGCTTCATGACCGTGCTTGGCAGCGGCGTCAGCGACGCCTCCGATGCGTTCTGGCTGCAGACCAACAGCCGCTACGAACAGCGTCGCCACGATATCGAGCGGCCGCTGCTGCCGCCGGACGAGATCTACCAGTCACCGGACAAGCTGCGCGAGCAGTTCAACAAACTGCCGCGCGTGGAAGTCTGCGCGGCCGATCATCCGCGCGCCGCCGAGGCACAGCCGCTGGGTGACCAGCCGCTGCCGCCGTTGCCGGTCGCCGCCAAGGATGCGCCGGCGGGGCAGGCATTGAAGTCCTTCATCGAGCATTACCCGGGTCGGGTGTTGATCGCGGCCGATTCGCCGGGACGGCGTGAGGCCTTGTTGGAAGTGTTGCAGGCGGCTGAGTTGCGGCCTGAGGTTGTAGGCAGCTTCAACGACTTCCTGCCTTCCCCCATCGGGGGAAGGTGGCCCGAAGGGTCGGATGGGGGTAAGGCTGCTGGCAAGAGCCAGACAGCTGGTGGGCTTGCGCCCCCTACCCTCTCCCCAACCCCTCTCCCCAAGGGAGAGGGGCTCAAGTTCGCCATTACCGTTGCACCACTGGATGACGGCTTTGCGCTCAGCGAGCCGGCCTTGGCCGTGCTTACCGAGCGCCAGCTGTTCCCGGAGCGTGCGGGACAGGCGCGGCGTACGCGTCGTGCCGGGCGCGAGCCCGAGTCCATCATCCGTGACCTTGGCGAGCTGACCGAAGGTGCGCCCATCGTCCATGAAGATCATGGCGTTGGCCGCTACCGCGGATTGATCGCGATGGACGTCGGTGGCATGCCCGGCGAGTTCCTCGAGATCGAATACGCCAAGGGCGACCGCCTGTATGTGCCGGTCGCGCAGCTGCACCTGATCAGCCGCTACTCCGGCGCGTCGCCGGAAACCGCGCCGCTGCATTCGCTTGGCGGCGAGCAATGGGCCAAGGCCAAGCGCAAGGCGGCCGAGAAGGTCCGCGACGTTGCCGCCGAGCTACTGGAAATCCAGGCGCGTCGCCGCGCCCGTGCCGGTCTGGCATTGGATATCGACCGCTCGCTGTACGAGCCGTTCGCGGCCGGCTTCCCGTTCGAGGAAACACCTGATCAGCAGGCTGCGATCGAAGCGACGCTCCGTGACCTGCAATCCAGCCAACCGATGGACCGCGTGGTCTGCGGTGACGTCGGCTTCGGCAAGACCGAAGTCGCTCTGCGCGCGGCGTTCGCTGCGGCAAGTGGTGGCAAGCAGGTCGCCGTATTGGTGCCGACCACGCTGCTGGCCGAACAGCACTACCGCAACTTCCGCGACCGCTTCGCCGACTATCCGCTGCGGGTGGAAGTGCTGTCGCGCTTCAAGACCAGCAAGGAAATCAAGGCCGAGCTGGACAAGGTTGCCGAAGGCACGATCGATGTCATCATCGGCACGCATCGCCTGCTGCAGCCGGACGTGAAGTTCAAGGACCTGGGCCTGGTCATCGTCGATGAAGAGCAGCGCTTTGGCGTGCGCCAGAAGGAAGCGCTGAAGGCGATGCGCGCCAACGTGCACCTGCTGACCCTGACCGCTACGCCGATCCCGCGCACCTTGAACATGGCCATGGCCGGTCTGCGTGATCTATCGATCATCGCCACGCCGCCACCGAACCGCCTGGCGGTCAAAACCTTCGTCACTGCCTGGGACAACGCGCAGCTGCGCGAGGCCTTCCAGCGCGAGTTGTCGCGTGGTGGCCAGCTGTACTTCCTGCACAACGATGTGGAAAGCATGGGCCGGATGCAGCGCGAGTTGTCCGAGCTGGTGCCCGAGGCGCGTATCGGCATGGCCCATGGGCAGATGCCCGAACGCGAGCTGGAACGGGTGATGCTGGATTTCCAGAAGCAGCGCTTCAACGTGCTGCTGGCCAGTACCATCATCGAGTCCGGCATCGACATCCCCAACGCCAACACCATCATCATCAACCGTGCCGACCGCTTTGGTCTTGCGCAGCTGCATCAGCTGCGTGGCCGCGTTGGTCGCTCGCACCATCGTGCGTACGCCTATCTGCTGGTGCCGGACAAACGCTCGATCACACCGGATGCGCAGAAGCGCCTGGATGCCATCGCCTCGATGGATGAACTGGGCGCAGGCTTCACCCTGGCCACCCACGATCTTGAGATCCGTGGTGCTGGTGAGCTGCTGGGTGAAGACCAGAGCGGGCAGATGGCCGAGATCGGCTTCAGCCTGTACACCGAGCTATTGGAACGCGCGGTGCGTTCGATCAAGTCGGGCAAGCTGCCGGATCTGGATGCAGGCGAAGAAGCACGCGGTGCCGACGTCGAACTGCATGTGCCGGCCTTGATTCCGGAAGACTACCTGCCGGATGTGCATACCCGCCTGACCCTGTACAAGCGCATCAGCTCGGCACGCGACAGCGAGCGCCTGCGCGAACTGCAGGTGGAAATGATTGATCGCTTCGGCCTGTTGCCGGATCCGGTCAAGCATCTGTTCGCCATCGCCGAGCTCAAGCTGCAGGCCAACGAACTGGGCATCCGCAAGCTGGAGCTGGGCGAGAACGGTGGCCGCATCGTGTTCGACAGCAAGCCCAACATCGACCCGATGGTGGTGATACAGCTGATCCAGAAGCAACCCAAGCTGTATCAAATGGATGGCCCGGACAAACTGCGCATCAAGCATCCGCTGCCGGAAAGCGCGGACCGCTTCAACGCCGCGCGTGCGTTGTTGACCACGCTGCGTCCGGCACACAGCTGAATAGATCAAAGGGTAAAGATTGCGTGAAGGTGAAAGGGCGTTGAAAATAACGCCCCCTCTCTTACGCTCGCAGCCGCCCCCACGCGGCTCCGCACTCATGTTGACCATCACCACGCCTGTGGGCCTGTCGCATCCACCGGAAGACAGCTCCTGTGCCATCGATGTATTGGCCGCTGCGCTGGACCAGCGCGACAGCTATACCGACCACCATTGCGATCGCGTCTCGCAACTCGCCCAGGCCATGGGCCGCCGCTGTGACCTGTCCGAAGAGCGCATCGGCCATCTCGTGCTGGCTGCGCGCTTCCACGATGTCGGCAAGATCGGTATACGCGACGACGTCCTGCTGCATCCGGGCAAGTTGGACGAAGAAAAAGTCTCGGCGATGCGCACCCATCCGGAACGCGGTGCACGCCTGTTTGCCGCCACCGGCCGCAGTGACGCCAAAGCGGTTGCCAAGCTGATCCGCCATCATCACGAAGCATGGGATGGCAGTGGCTATCCGCACGGCCTGCAGGGCGAAGACATCCCGCTTGAGTCGCGCATCCTGACCATCGTTGATGGCTTCGATGCGATGACCTCGCAGCGCCCGTATCGTGGCCCCATGCCGATGCAGCGCGCCATTGAAATCCTGGCCAACGACCGCGGACGCCTGATCGATCGGCGCCTGTTCGGTGAGTTCATGGGCCTGCTGCGCGGCGACAGCGCGCCAGCCGCTTGATCCAGGCCAATCACAACACCGGCGACATCATCGCCACGGCGTTGCGCACCAAGCGCGTGGCCAGCGGCCACGCCATCACCTGCGACAACAGCACCGGCTCGGATACCGACAGATAGCCTTCCTGCCGCTGCACGATGCTGGCGGTGACCGCATTGTCGGCAATCAGCAGATTGTTCTCGAAGTTCAACTCCAGACTGCGCCGGTCCATATTGGCCGAGCCGATCAGTGCGATCTCTCCATCCACGGTCAATGACTTGGCGTGCAGCAGGCCCAGCGGATACTCGTAGACCTCCACGCCACACTGCAGCAGGTCGGCATAAGTGCTGCGACTGCTCTGCCCCACCAGCCAGGAGTCATTGCGTTTGGGAAAGATCACCCGCGTGCGCACGCCACGCCGCGGTGCCGCGCAGATCGCGCGCAGCAGCGCTTCGTCCGGCACGAAATACGGCGTGCTGATGATCAATTCATGCCGCGCCGCATAGATGCAGGCCACGAACATATCGGTCATCGCGTTGTGGCGGGTAACCGGGCCTGTTTCAAACGCCATTGCCAGACCGCCATCGTCGAACTGCGGCTGCGGCGTTGCCACCGCGTAAGTGTCCAGTCCCTGCTCACCGGTTTCAGGAATCCAGCCACTGAGGAACAGCCGCTGGACCTGCGCAACCACCGGGCCTTCGCAGCGCAGCAGCAGGTCTATCCATGGCGCGTAACCTGGTTTGACCCGGAACTCCGGATCGGCACAGTTCTGGCTGCCGCAATAGGCGATGCAGTTGTCGATGACCACGATCTTGCGGTGATCACGCAGATCCATGCGGCTGAAGGCCACGTGTTGTAGCCGGGTCAGATCATCCAGGGTGCGCACCAGTTTGACCCCGGCCTGCTGCAGTTGTGACCAGCGTGGGCTGCCACTGAACGCGCGCGAACCCAACGCATCCACCATCACCCTGCAGGCCACACCGCGCCCGGCAGCGGACGCCACCGCGTCAGCAACGCGGCCGCCCGCGCCATCATCAAGCCAGATGTAAAAAGCGATATGCACGCTCTGTTGCGCCTGGCCGATGTCCCGCACCAGCTGATCGATGGCCGCACGGCAGTCCTCCATGGGCGCAGCAGCCGCTGCCTGCGCTGCACCCAACAGCATGATCCGGTTGCCCTGCTGTGGCGCAAAGCCATTGATCGATTGTGCCAGGGCGAACAAGGACGCCGCCTTGCCACCGGCTTCGGCGAAGACGCTGCTGGACGGATCGCCCTGTGCCTGCAGCATTC
This sequence comes from Stenotrophomonas sp. STEN021, assembly GCF_056760175.1. Classification (NCBI taxonomy): domain Bacteria; kingdom Pseudomonadati; phylum Pseudomonadota; class Gammaproteobacteria; order Lysobacterales; family Lysobacteraceae; genus Stenotrophomonas; species Stenotrophomonas sp. STEN021. The sequence goes on from NZ_JBRREH010000020.1 coordinate 50,046, forward strand.
GAACCGTCTGCTGCAGGCGCCGTGAACGTGCACGCCCGATACTGGTTTCGCCCAATAGCAGGTAGGCAAACATGCCCAGCACCGGTGCCAGCATGATCACTGTCACCCACGCCGCGCGTGATGCCGGTGCTCGATTCGGCCGGGTCAGCGCGCGCGCCGCAACCAATAGATGCGCGATGAAAACCAGCACCGTCACCGCCCATTGCAAGGGGGCCTGCGGCCAAGCCAGATCAAACATCATGCCAACACCCCAACGCCATATAGTTGTGCATGGGAGATCAATAACACGCGCGCCGTATGCCGGGAATCAGCAACCGCCTGCTGCCACCTGCCAACCGCGAATGAATCCTGGTTCCCGGCAAACGCACCCGTCCGCCTTTTTTCACATTGTGCAAAGACGCGCCAGCGCCTGCTAGGGCGGCAGACAGCCGGGTGGTCCGGCTGCGAGGAAACCGTGATGCGCATGTCCCACCCAACACAACTATTCGTGGCCACCATGCTCCTTGCTGGCGGCTGTTCATTGGCGCAAGCCGCACCACCTGCAGCTGACAGCAGCTTGCCCAGCTATACCCAGCTGGACAAAGACAAGGATGGCGTCGTCACCATGTCCGAGATCGACGTCTACCCTCCGGGCGTAGCGGCACGGCTGCATCGTTGCGACATCAACAAAGACCAGAAACTGAGCCAACAGGAATACGCGCAGTGCACCGCCGCCGCGCATCCACATGCGCCCGCACGATGAGCAACTGCATTCACCCCACGCACCGCGCTAGAGCGGCAGCCAGGGGGTCCGTGCCAGCGCCTGTTGCAGATGCGCCAACAGCACTTCGGATTGCGCCAGCGGGTATTCACCAATCGCTGCCAACGGCCAGATACCAGAGGCATTGAACGCCGCTGCGCCGCTGAACCGGGCCAGCGTCGACAGCTGCACTTCAGCATTGACCTGCGTCTGGCCCAGTGCAGCCAAGCCGTCCATGAGCAGACGTTCGGCGCTGCCACGCAGCGCCGAGGCCTGCGGCCAGTACACCTGCGCGCCGTCCCACAATGCCAGGTTCCAGGTTGTGCCTTCGCTGATGCGCCCTTGCGCATCGACAAACAACGCGTCGTCAAACCCACGTTGCAGTGCCTGCCGGCGCAGCTGGAACAGCGGGAACGTCCCCACGTGCTTGATATGTGCCAACTCGCGTTGATAGCGCAGTGGCAGCACGGAGCGCGCAAGCGCTGGAATCTGTGCCGGTGCACCAACACCGACCAATACATCCACCGGTACCGCACGCAGCGGCTGGCGGAAATCAAACTGTCGCGAGAACACCGTGATCCGGACCGAGGCGTCCGCCGTATCCAGCTGCCGCAACGCCTGCTGCAGCCATGCCAGTACCTGCGCAGCATCCAGTTCAACCGCAAACAGCTCGCGCGTACCCTGCTGCAAGCGCTCAAGGTGCAGCGCCCAGCCCTGCACCGCCCCAGCGCGCACCTGCAATGAAGTGAAGTGACCGTAGTTGACCAGCGCCGCACTCAAGGCGCCGGCATCGGCCAGCTGTCCATTGCAGAACAGCACGCTCATGGCAACGCCTGCGTCTGCGCCCACATGGCACGCAGAATCTGCGCTGCAGGCGCGCGCTTGGCCATCCATGCCGACTGTCCTGCCCATGCCTGCATTGCATCGAGCCGATTGGCGGCATTGGCCTGCCTGCGCATGCCAGCGGTCAGTCCGCGCTGCACCGGATAGGGCCGTGGCGCTGGCGCATCGACCGCCTCGGCCGCACGCACATAAGCGGTATCCAGGGCACGTCCAAGTCGGCCACTGAAGGCCCGCGTCGCACGCGTGGCTTCGGGCTCGGCAACCGCCAACGCCTGCTTCCACGCCGCAGGAACATCGGATTCGTCGGCGGCCAGGAATGCCGTACCCAGCTGCACTGCGCTGGCGCCCAACATCAAGGCGGCCGCGACACCGCGACCATCGGCAATGCCGCCAGCGGCGATCACCGGCACGCTCAGGTGATCGACCAGGCGCGGCAGCAAGGCAAACAAGCCGACCATCTGCCGTTCGGCCTGTGCGGCATCAAACGCGCCGCGATGGCCGCCAGCCTCCATGCCCTGCGCGACCACCGCATCGGCACCGGCAGCCTGCGCTTGCAGCGCTTCGCTCAAGGTGGTCACGCAGGCGAACCAGGCAATGCCGGCGGCCTGCAGCCGTGCCACCTGTGCGGCAGTGAATACCCCCATGATGGTTGACGCGACCGCTGGCCGGGCGGCAATCAGCGCGTCGAACTGGGCATCGAAATCGGCAGGACCGGCATCGCCCGCTTCTGTCGCAACCGCAGGTCCCCATTGCGCCAGAAACTCGCGTGTAGCCGCTTCGGCAGAAGGATCGCGCTGCGGCGCAGGATCCGGCACCCATAGATTGACCTGCGCCGGCCCCTGCGACTGCTGGCCGAATGCATGCATCCATTGTGTGATCTGTTCTGGCGTGGACAGCACCGCGCCCATCGCGCCCATGCTGCCGGCATTGGCAAGTGCGGCAGACAGCGGCACCGGACAGGCGCCAGCCATTGGTGCCAACAGGATCGGAAGTTCAAGACCGAAGCGTTGGCAGAACGCTTCGGTCCGGGCTGAAATGACGGCGTTGTGCATGGCGGTGATCGTGCCGCCGGTAGCCAAGCCGCTCAGCGTAGCGAGAGGGCGTAGGAGCGCACCAGCTGGCTGTCCATCTCTTCGTTGAAGGTGAAGTTCACATACTGCGCATCATCGGCGGGGAAATCCACTTCCACCCGCGAGCGGCCAATTTCGGCGCCCGACTCGTCCAATGCACGCGCCAGAAATACACCCTTGTACGGCTTGCTTGCCACCACGTAGACCGAGGCGTCCTTGGAGCCCATGCCACGGCTCTTGCCCAGGGTCACGGTCATGCCATTGCTGACGACTTCCGGCGCCACATCGAGCTTGAGCGCCATGCGCTTGTCGACGCCTTCGCCCAGGCCCGCGACAAAATCGGTAGCAGTGCCGCTGATCGCACTGCCGGCTTTCTGCGAGATCGAGCGGTCTTCACCACACGCGCCCAGCGCCAACACCGCCAATACCAGATACATCCTGTTGTTCATGCACCACTCCTTTTTTATCGGTTGGAATCCGTTGTGATCAACGGAACGGCAGGCCGCCCTTGCCGCTCATGGCGCCGAGCATGCCCTTCATGTTGCGCATCATGCCCTTCATGCCGCCACCGGCAAGCTTGCCCATCATTTTTTCCATCTGCATGTACTGCTTCATCAGCTTGTTGACGTCGGCCGGCTGGGTGCCGGAGCCACGCGCGATACGGGCACGGCGCGAGCCATTGAGCAGGCCCGGGTTGCGCCGCTCCTTCTTGGTCATCGAGCCAATGATGGCGATCATGCGCGGCACTTCCTTGCTCTGGCTGACCTGCGCCTTGAGGTGTTCGGGGATCTGCCCCAGGCCCGGCAGCTTGTCCATCAGCCCACCGATGCCGCCCATGTTCTGCATCTGTTCCAACTGGTCGCGCATGTCGTTCAGGTCGAACTTCTTGCCCTTGGCGACCTTCTCGGCCAGCTTCTGCGCCTTGTCCTTGTCGACCTGCTGCTCAACCTGCTCGACCAGCGACAGCACGTCGCCCATGTCGAGGATGCGGCTGGCCACACGTTCCGGGTGGAACACATCCAGGCCGTCGACCTTTTCACCGGTACCGGTGAACTTGATCGGCTTGCCGGTGATGTAGCGCACGCTCAGCGCGGCACCGCCACGGGCGTCACCATCGGTCTTGGTCAGCACCACGCCGGTCAGCGGCAACGCTTCACCGAAGGCCTTGGCGGTGTTGGCGGCGTCCTGACCGGTCATCGCATCGACCACGAACAGGGTTTCAGCCGGGTTGACCGCCGCGTGCAGGGCCTTGATCTCGGCCATCATCGCTTCGTCGATGGCCAGGCGGCCGGCGGTATCAACCAACAGCACGTCGGCGAAGGACTTGCGCGCGTCATCGATGGCGGCACGGACAATGTCCACCGGCTTCTGGTCCGGCGCGGACGGGAAGAACAGCACGCCGACCTGTTCTGCCAGGGTCTTCAACTGCTCGATGGCGGCCGGACGGTAAACGTCGGCAGATACCACCATCACCTTCTTCTTGCGCTTTTCCTTCAGGTGCTTGGCCAGCTTGCCGACCGTGGTGGTCTTGCCGGCACCCTGCAGGCCCGCCATCAAAATGATGGCCGGCGCCGGCACATTGAGATTCAGGTCGGTGGCCTGCGCGCCCATCACCGCGGTCAGCTCATCGCGTACCACCTTGATCAGGGCCTGGCCCGGGGTCAGCGACTTGAGCACCTCCTGGCCAACCGCGCGGACCTTGATCTTCTCGATCAGGGCCTGCACCACTGGCAGGGCCACATCGGCCTCCAGCAGGGCGATGCGCACCTCACGGGTGGCCTCGCGGATGTTTTCTTCAGTCAGGCGGCCGCGCCCACGCAGGCGCTCGATGGTGCCGGAAAGGCGCTGGGTCAGTGACTCGAACATGCGACGGAACCTGCGGAAATCGTGGAAACAGAGGCAGTTAGTATAACGGCCAGCCGCCGCCACCGCCGGTTCAGATCGCCAGCGACGGGCCTGTATGCGAAACTGCAGCGATGACAATCGTTCTCATCGCCACTGCACTCTATCTGGCGTCCACCGCCCTGCTGATCCGCGGACTGGCCGGCGAGCGCAGTCCACCGTCGCGAAACTGGCTGGCACCCACCATCGCCGCCGTGCTGTTGCACGCTGGCTACCACCTGATGGTGGCGATGAAAACGGCCGGTGGCCCGGACATGCACTTCTTCGCGGCGTTGTCGCTGGTAGGCCTGGGCATGGCGGCATTGACCGCCGTGGTTGGCGCACGCGGGCGTATGTCGGCGCTGGGCGTGGTGGTGTTCCCGATGGCGGCGATCCTGCTGCTGGCCTACCACGGCTACGGCCATGAGCCGAGCAAGCTGCTGGGCTGGCGCCTGGCCACCCACGCCTGGCTGGCACTGCTGGCCTACGCCACGCTGAGCGTGGCAGCCCTGCTGGCGATCATGTTGTGGCTGCAGGAGCGGGCCTTGCGCCGCCGCGACTTCCGCCCTTGGCTGCGTGCCCTGCCGCCGCTGGCCGACCTGGAGACCCTGCTGTTCCGCACGATCACGGTTGGTTTCTGTCTGCTGACCCTGACCCTGCTGACCGGCGTGCTGTTCGTCGACAATCTGTTGGCGCAGAAGCTGGTGCACAAGACCGTGCTCAGCGTGCTGTCCTGGATCGTGTTCGGCACCTTGTTGATCGGCCGCCGCCGTTACGGCTGGCGTGGCAGCAAGGCCGTGCACTGGACGCTGACCGCGATGGCGCTGCTGCTGCTGGCGTTCTTCGGCAGCCAGTTCGTGATCGAACTGGTGCTGGGCCACAGCCGGTAGACCGCAGGCGGTAGTGCCGAGCCATGCTCGGCAAGGGGCCTTACCGACAAACCCAACGTGTAGTGCCGAGCCATGCTCGGCAAGGGGCATTACCAGGAAGGCCCCTGCCG